>NZ_CAWUDN010000170.1:0-11161 GCF_963920915.1 Nostoc sp. PCC 9305 | reverse complement strand
GGCAAGATGCCCACCCCACAGGAGTTAATTGGATATTTTTTTATTTGGAAGTCCCTTATTAGTTGAGTAACATCCTTTTCTCGCAGTTTGTAGGGGCGAGGTCGTTTTCGCTCCTATTTTTTCATTTCGGTTTTTGATACATCACTGATGGCTTTTAAAAGTCCTCTAAGAAGTTTTAGTTATCTTTTTCTACTGACTTTCCAAAATTGGAAAATCAATTTCCTAACTTGACGATGTGCGTCTAATTAAATTTACCTATTGTAAAAGGGTGCAGTGAAGGCGAACACCCAAAACGCCAGCGCTGCACAGACTCAACTTACTAACCTCCCTTAATTAACTAAGGAGAAAAATAATGTCTAACATCAACAACCAAACCCAAGACCTTTATAGCATCGAATTGGTGCAAGACCTTGACCACGAAGCCGCTGCTACTGTTAGTGGTGGTACCTTATACATTTCGACCGGATATAACGGTACAGGAAATGAGATCGGTCTCAACAAAGGATATACCGATTTAGGCTCCTATAAGAATAAGGTATCTTGGTACAAGGTAACGGGTTACAAGGGTTGGTATGCCTACACAGATAAGAATTACAAAGGTAAGGCATACTATCTAAAACCAGGCTCACAAGGTAACTTAGGCGGTAACGCTAACAACAACATCGAGTCTGTACTACCTGCATAATCAGCTCGGTTCTATTTCATACCGCATAATAGAACCTTGAAAAACCTAAAACAGAAAAGAATGCTCTCACCTTCGCTTTTAGCTGAGTAACATCCTTTTCTCGCAGTTTGTAGGGGCGAGGTCGTTTTCGCTCCTACTTTTTCATTTCGGTTTTTGATACATGCTTTTAAAAGTCCTTTAAGAAGTTTTAGTTATCTTTTTCTATTGACTTTCCAAAATTGGAAAGCCAATTTCCTAATTTGACGATGTGCGCCTAATCAAATTTACCTATTGTAAAGGAGTGCAGTGAAGGCGAACACCTAAAACGCCAGCGTGGCAGCGACTCAACTTACTAAACTCTCTCAATTAACTAAGAGAAAAACAATGTCTAACATCAACAACCACGGAGTACATATAAACAACGATATAGTTTTTTCAAGAACTAAGCTGTGAAAAGGCTGCTACCATTCAGGATAGTTTTAAAATCTTCACGAATTAGTAGGTTTGAGTAACAACAGTTTCCTTTTCACTAATTTTAATCATTGAACAATGAAATACCACAGCATATTGCAACACAGTGAAGAAGATTGTGGCGCTGCCTGCCTTGCAACTGTTGCCAAACATTACGGACGCACTTTAACTCTCAGTCGAGTACGAGAAGCAGTAGGCACGGGGTCGCAAGGTACTACCCTACTTGGTTTAAATCGGGGTGGAGAAGCTTTAGGATTCAATGTCCGCCAAGTCAAAGCTTCTCCACAACTGATCGACAGTTTAGATAAAGCTCCAATGCCCGCAATCATACATTGGAAAGGCTACCACTGGGTAGTTTTATACGGTCAAAAAGGAAAAAAATATGTAATTTCCGATCCTGGTTTTGGTATCCGTTACCTCAGCCGTAAAGAATTAGCTGAGGGTTGGAGCAATGGGATTATGCTGCTGTTAGTGCCAGACGACACCCGTTTTTCTGAGCAGCCGGATGACAAAATGACTGGCTTTGGACGCTATCTAGTGCGTGTTTGGCCCTATCGCTTCCTTCTGGGTCAGGCGATCGCCATCAATATTGTAATTGGACTTTTGTCTCTCGCCTATCCCTTAATGATGCAACTCCTCACCGATGATGTGCTAGTGCGGGGAGATACTCAATTACTAACTACTGTGGCAATTGGGGTAATTGCCATAAACTTGTTTAAAAGTGCAATTGGTTTAGTACAGTCTCACCTCATCGGTCACTTCGGGCAGCGCTTACAATTAGGACTGCTACTGGACTACGGTCGAAAACTTTTACACTTGCCCTTATCTTACTTTGAAGGACATCGGAGTGGGGAAGTCGTCAGCCGAATTGCCGATATTCATGCGATCAATGAGTTAGTTTCGCAGATTGTTCTTGGTTTACCTAGCCAATTTTTTATTGCTGTAGTTTCCTTGGGCTTTATGCTCTTTTTGAGTTGGCAACTGACTCTGGCTTCTGTATTGGCATTTGTGATTGTCACCTTAGTTAACCTGCTTTTCTTACCCGCTTTGCGCCAGAAAACCCGTAAACTTATCGTTTTAGGCACTGAAAACCAAGGCTTTTTGGTGGAAACCTTTCGCGGCGTCCAAGTACTCAAAACAACACAAGCAACTCCGCAAGCTTGGCAAGAGTATCAAACCAACTATGGTCGCCTCGCTAACTTGGGCTGGAGTACGATGAAACTCGAACTCTACAGCAGTACATTCACTAATATTCTTTCAACTTTAACTAATATAGGTTTACTCTGGTTAGGCAGCTATTTAGTAATTAATCAAACGTTATCCATCGGTCAACTGCTAGCTTTTAATGGCATGAGTGGCAACTTTCTCGGTTTCCTGACTTCAGCGATTGGGTTAGCTGATGAGTTTATTACCGCCCAAATTGTCATCCAACGGATGGCAGAAGTGATTGACGCTACCGCAGAAGACTCGAATGAAGAGAAAAAGCCTTGGGCAGAAATATCCACTGATGCAAATATTATCTGCACTAAAGTTAACTTTCACCATGCTGGTAGAGTTGACCTATTGCAAGATTTTTCGTTGACTATCCCTGGTGGTAAAGTTGTTGCTTTAATTGGTAAATCTGGTTGTGGTAAAAGTACCCTAGCCAAACTGATGGCTGGTTTATATTCTCTCCAGTCAGGCAATATCCGTTATGGCATCTATAACAGACAAGACTTATCTTTAGAATGTCTGCGACAGCAGGTAATCTTAGTACCGCAAGACCCACACTTCTGGAGTCGCTCAATCTTTGATAATTTCCACTTCAGCTATCCTGAGGTGACTTTTGAAGAAATTGTCACAGCTTGCCAAATAGCAGGAGCTGATGAATTCATTAGCGAATTACCTGACAAATATCATACCGTTTTAGGAGAATTTGGAGCTAATCTTTCTGGTGGGCAACGGCAGAGATTAGCGATCGCCAGAGCAATAATTACTAACCCACCGATACTGATTTTAGATGAATCCACTGGCGCTCTCGATCCGGTGAGTGAAGCTGAAGTACTAGATCGACTGCTTACCTATCGCCAAGGTAAAACCACAATTTTAATTAGTCACCGCCCTAGAGTCATTGAGCGAGCCGATTGGATTGTATTACTAGAAAAAGGACGTTTGCAAATCCAAGGTTCTCCAGAAGAATTGCGCCAAATTGCTGGCGAACACTTGGGCTTCCTAGAAGATGTTCGGTCATCAACGCCTAGTTTACTGGTGAAATCTTCCAGTCCTACTAATGGCAAATACGCCGCCATTAGTTAATGCCATCTTCTTTCTTTGAGATTTTGGATTACTCCTCGACCAAATAATTACTAATTCGTAATTCGTAATTCGTAATTCGTAATTAAAATCATTTTTCCCTCAATTTATTATTATGGTTAGTCAATCTAATCCTGTCTTCGTTCCTCAAGCTGAAGAAAACGATTTTCTTCCACCACTTGGTAATTGGATTACTGTTGGCGGTATAGTTGCATTGCTTACTGTAACAATAGCAATTGCCGTCGCCTCTGTAACTAAATACAAAGTCACCGTTCAAGCACAGGCAAATTTGCGTCCGGCTGGTGAGTTGCGCCTGGTTCAGGCTGCTACGGAAGGCCCAGTTGTGCGGATTTTTGTGAAAGAGAATCAGATAGTTAAAACAGGAGATGCGATCGCTACTATTGACGACTCCCGCCTACAAACCAAAAAGAGCCAACTAGAAAGTAGCATTGGGCAAATAAAATTACAACTGGTTCAAATCAATGCTCAGATTCATGCTCTTAATAACCAAATTGTAGCCCAAACTGACAGTAGTAAGCGTGCGGTTGCGGCAGCTGAAGCTGAATTGAGCAGTCGCAAACGGGATTATCAAGACAAACAAATTACTACTGTTAGTGATGTCCAAGAAGCCGCAGCGAATGTCAGAGCAGCAACTGCCTCTTTAGGAGCAGCCCAGTCAAAGCGAAACCGATATGAGAATGTAGCCAAAGTTGGGGCTTTGTCACAAGACCAATTTGAGGAAGCACAACTAGCTGTTCGCCAGCAAGAACAAGCACTCTCAGCTACTAAAGCCAGGTTGCAAAGCTTACAAGCTGCCCTCAATCCCACTCAAGCACAAATTGCGATCGCTTCTCAACGCATTGCTCAAGAAAAAGCTACGGGACAAGCTAACATCGCCACATTAAACAAAGAACGCAACGCCCTAATTCAACAACGGATTGAAATGCAGACAAAGTTCGAGCATGATGGCCGCGAACTTAAACAAGTAAATGTTGAACTTAAGGAGACAATCGTTTCTGCCACAGCAGACGGTGTGATTTCCAAGCTAAACCTACGTAACCCCGGCCAAACATTGCGCCCTGGAGAAGAAGTCGCCCAAATTGTTCCTACTTCTGCCCCCTTGGTAATTAAAGCAGTGGTAGGAACTGAAGATAAAAACAAGCTCAAACCAGGACAAAACGTGCAAATGCGAGTTTCTGCTTGTCCTTATCCAGATTACGGTACTCTCAAAGGCAAAGTTAAATCAATTTCTCCAGATGCATTTTTCCCACCAGCAAATAATGGTGCTGCTACAGGCGCTCCGACAATCGCAACTGCTCCCAAAGGTACTGCTGCTTTCTATGAGGTAACAATTGAACCTGAAGGTCTATCTTTAGGTCGAAAAACTAGACAATGTTCCATTCAAATGGGAATGGAAGGCAGAGCCGATATTATTTCTAAAGAAGAGACTGTACTCCAATTCTTTTTGAGAAAAGCAAGGCTAATTGTAGATGTTTGATACGAACTGCGATCGCAAATTGGTCATAACAATAATAGAGCGTAATTTACCACCGCAGGCATCGCAACAAACTATATCATGCATCTATAGGACTCCTATTTGATTTTTGAACAAGACTCAGTACGGATCTATACCTTCTTTCCTGTTCCCTATTCCCTATTCCCTGTTCCCTGCCCACGCAAGTAAATTCAGGAATCAAACCGGATTCCTATATCTGCTTTTTTAGGCGGTATTCAGAATTTTTATTCATACTTGTTATTTCTAACGGTACAAGACAAAGAACTAAAAATGGTGCAATTTAAAAGTAGTGTAAATATGGTCAATTATGGACGCTGCCAAACGCCTTGCTACTCTAAATCGCATCCGCAAACTCAGCCGTCTGATGGATACATCAATACGTATCCCTTTGACAGGTTTTCGCATTGGCATAGACCCAATCATTGGTCTAGTTCCAGGCGCTGGTGATTTAATCAGTACAGCGTTTTCAGCTTACATTATATTTTTAGCTACTCGGTTTGGCATCCCGCGTCAAGATTTAGCCAAAATGATTTTTAATGTAGGTTTGGAAACAGTCGTTGGTACTGTGCCTTTAGTGGGTGATTTGTTTGATGCTTTCTACAAGTCCAACATTCGGAATTTAGCAATTTTGGAGCAACATTTGACAGTAGTTGAACCAGAATTAAAAAAAGTGTCTGATGAACTTTATCCTCAAAAATTCAGCCAAATTTAAGTAGGAAAAGAGCGTAGTTTACGTCCGCAGGCATCGCCATTGCACATTCACTATGTATTTTCTAGTACATTACTAGCCAGTTGTAGAGAAGCGATGACCGAGCGCTGTGGGTGGTCTGTTGAGTTCTTCTACACCGTTGGGTCAACAACTGGCGATTTGCGTCTGTTCTGTTGATATCTCATTTAAACGGCAATTCAGAGATAAGTTATGCCAAATTGCCAGAACCTTTGAACGCGGCATCGTCACTTCAACTTTTTCTTAAATAGAGAAATGGAAAGAATTGATGGGCGAACCTATCCTTATATCTTGCACCAAGCGACTAGAAGTCGCGGCTACACAGACAGAACCTGCCTCCGCAGGTTGAAAAGCCTTAATTTTGCGTTAGTCCGCGTAGGCGGACTTTGTTTGTATAGCCGCGATTTATAATCGCTAGGGCTAGGTGCAAGATGTGAGTATCGGTTAAATTCAGCCTTGGTGTAATTGAAAATATTGTAAAGTATAGAATTGTCCTAAGTATTGCCCTACGCAACTCCCCCCTATGACTACCGCACCCTTAAGCTGGGAAGAACTAGAAACCCTCACGGACTATCAAATAGATACCGTTAATGGTCTCACCAATGCTAGAGCCAGGTTGCGCTTGTTTGGTCAGCCGGAATCTGATGTGCGGGTAACGCTGTACCGCGATAACCACGCTTGGTGTCCTTACTGTCAAAAAGTTTGGTTATGGCTAGAGGAAAAACAAATCCCCTACCGCATCGAAAAAGTGACAATGTTCTGCTATGGGGAGAAAGAAAGTTGGTACAAACGTAAGGTACCATCAGGAATGCTCCCCGCGATCGAGCTAGATGGACGGATTATTAAGGAAAGCGATGACATTTTGATCGCTTTGGAAAAGGTATTTGCTCCATTGAATCAAGGGATGGAAGACCGCACGGTGCTTCCTCTACGTCAATTAGAACGACTTTTATTTAGAGCTTGGTGCGCTTGGCTATGCTCTAGAACCGATTCCTTTCAACAAGAACAACGCAACCGAGAACAATTTATCGGAGTGGTGGCTAGGGTAGAGGAAGCTCTGGGTAGCACCCCAAGCCCTTATTTTCTAGATAGCTTTGGCATCGTCGATGTCATTTTTACGCCATATCTCGAACGGATGAATGCGAGCCTTTACTACTACAAGGGCTACTCACTGCGGGAGGAAAACCCTCGTTTGAGTGCATGGTTTGCGGCAATGGAAAGCCGACCGACCTACTGCGGTACCCAGAGCGACTTTCACACCCACGCACATGATTTGCCACCGCAGATGGGGGGCTGTTGGGAAAACGGCGAAACCCAGATGTTTCTCAATAAAGCGCGGGTGGATAACGGCCCCTGGTTCGGGCTACCAGATGTTACTTATCCAGAGCCGGAAAACTCCCGTATGGAAGCTCTTAAACGAACAATCGATCACCGGATCAATATTATCCGAGTCAACCCCTTAGATGATAAATTGTTCGATCGAGCGCTACGTTGTGCTTTAACACACATGATGACAGGGGAAGACTGTGTACCTCCATCGGGATCTGATGTCGCTCTCCGATATTTGCGCGATCGCATTAATGTACCACGAGATATGTCTATCTACGCAGCCAAGCGATTGAGGGAATCCCTGGAGAAAACCGCAGCCCTTGCAGGTGATGGGCAGCCAGACCCCATTCCCACTAAGCATCGACGAGATCAAGACCCGTCTAACTTTGCCATCAAGTAGGATTTTAGATATTTATGCCTAAGCGAATGGCAGCAACCATGTAGCGAAAGATGTAGTCTAATAACTCAATATAATTACGAGCAGCTTCAAGAGAAGAAGCCCAAACTGTCAAACCATGATCTCGAATTAGTAATGCGGATATTTGCGGTGGAGTGACGGCAAAGCGTTGTTCAATATCATCAGCAATCTGGGCAACTTGGAGATGATTAGCAAAAATTGGCATTACACAATAGGGATTTTCTTGCCAAACTCCCAAACCTTTGAGCATTTCTAGCGGTGGTAAAAGTAAACTATCACCTTCAACCAAACGAGCAACCAAATTGCTCTCAATAGAATGTATATGATAACAAGCTAGTGATTCTGGAAACAGGCGGTAAATTAGTTGATGAATAGCTGTTTCAGCTGAAGGTATCACCTGGGTGGCTGATGCTTCTATTTTGCCATCTGGAGCAATCAGAACAAAATCGTTGAGTAATAACTCACCCTTAGATTTACCACTAGCTGTAATCCAAAAACTACCATCAGCTAATTTAGCCGAGAGGTTGCCGGCAGTTCCTACCATCCAACCTTGTTGGTAAAAATACCGAGCAGTGGCAATTAGTTGCAAACGAGGATCTGGTAATGTTGAGTTTAACTCCATGATTTTGCTAAATAATCGCGGATTTGGAAAAAATCATTCCAAGGAATATAGGGTTTTTGGTGTTCATCTAAATATTCTGCTAAGGGAGAGCGTGCAAAGACAACAGAAGCTTGCAATCCCATATTCAAGTCGGTGATGGAGTCACCAATAGCGATCTTTTCATCGGCTAGGTATTGATCCATAACTTGCACCTTAGCAATCAGTTCTGTATCTCCTTCGTATTCAGAATTTACTTTTAAATAAGTGCTGCTAATATCGACATCTACAGCATAAATTCTTTCTATTCTATGCAATATCTCATCCAAAACAACCTCTACCATTCCCCGTAATCCACCAGAAATTACTATTAATGAAACTCCCTGAAACTCCAGAAAATCCAACAATTCTATAAACCCAGGACGTATCAATTGAGGTTTAGTAAATTCCAGAATTTCTGGATAACTTGCAGATGGAATTGATTGTAGAATTTCCTTGACTCCCTCTCGCAATGTCAGCCTTTTTGCATACATTTCAGGCAGTAGTTTTGCAGAAAGTACTGGTGCAAACTTTCTCAGAACCGCGACAAAAGTTTCATCAACTGTAATAGTGCCATCAAAGTCACAAAAAACGATCCGCTTCATACTAATTTGTAATTCGTAATTCGTAATTCGTAATTCGTAATTTTTGATAATTTAGAATTTACCTGACTAGGGGTTGGCGGGTGCGAATTTCTCTGCCTGTATATTGGGGTATCCAGCCTTCTGTAGTGATGAAATAGCGTACTGCTTTCACCCGTCTTGCTGGGGTGAGATAAAACCAATGTTCGGTTCCGGCTGGAATGTTGATATATTCTTCTGGTTGTACTGTCAGTTCTACTTGACTCCCATCAGAACGTACAAAGCCAAAAATCGCTTCTCCATCAATGATGTAGCGGACTTCATCATCTGCATGGGTATGAATTTGGTCAAACTTTGCCATTGACTCATCAAGGTTAGGAATCCCTTGATGAAGGACAACTAAATCACGAGATTTATAGCCGGCTGTCTGTTGTAGTTGCTCAAAGTAACTATCTATTGCTTTGAGTACTTGTTCTTTTTCATCTTCGTTGAGACTATCCTTTGCCAACAAATGTTGGAGTCTGGGGTTATCTCCTACAGTCTGACGATTAATTTGAATATTCAGGGGGGCTAATTCCTGAGCAATGTGAATTAAATCGGTGTAGAGAGTTCCATTTTCTAGTTTGAGAACTGCCATTTTTGACCTCCAGTAAAATAGTTAGAATAAGGCTTTTGAGGCATAAGGGACTTCCAACTAAAAAAATATCCTATCGCTGTGTAAGCAGAAGAGCCGGCTTGCCGTGAGCGTAGTCGAACGGGAGCAGAGGGAGAAATGGTATTAGGTAATTTCTATTGTTAGCGCGGTGAAACTTCTGCATTCAACCAATTGACAAAACCCTGATTAACTGCTGTCGGGGAAATTTCGGCGATGAAATTAGTATAAGTAATATGCTCTTGAATAAGTTTTTCGATTTCTAAAGCATAACCATCTGGAGTTTTGATAATTAAAACAACTTCTGGTTCTTCAGTAATTTCTCCTTGCCAACTATAAGCACAAGTAATCGGGAACCAATTTACACAAACTGCTAACTTAGATTCTAGTAATGCCCGACCAATTTGACGGGCTTCATCTGTATTATTTAAAGTCACATAGTAGAGTTTCATAAAATTTTCCGACTTACAATTAGAGTGAGAAAATACGCCCTAATCCCTCTAGCTTGGCTACTGTTGCTTGTAAATGGGATAAATGAATATCCAGAGGTTCCACAGATATCCACTTTTCTACAAAAGTAAACTTATTTTATCTCGTTATGACAGTATATTGACTCTTTCTTGCCTCCACGATTATGGGAGCGATCGGGGCTGGTGGCATGGGATTTAAGCTAATTGGCGGACTTCGCTCGATCAATGACCGGGAAGTTTCAGCAGTGCTGCTAGTTATTTTGCTTATGGTCATTCTGGTTGATAGTTTTAGTAGTTATCTTAGGAAACGTTTAGTCTAGGAGGTTGCTGATGAAACCTAAAGTTGTAATTACCCACTGGGTTCACCCTGAAATTATTACAAACTTAAGTCAGTATTGTGAGGTAGTTGCAAATCCAACTAGAGAGACTTTACCGCGTGAAGAAATTCTCATGTTGGCGCAAAATGCAGAAGCTTTGATGGTTTTTATGCCAGATCAAATCGATGAGGCGTTTCTGAAAGCTTGTCCCAAATTGAAGATTATCGCCGGAGCATTGAAAGGTTACGATAACTTTGATGTTGATGCCTGTACTCGTCAAGGTATTTGGTTCACAATCGTACCTAGCTTATTGGCTGTACCAACGGCTGAGTTGACTGTTGGATTGATTATCGGGTTAGCCCGTCAGATGTTGCGAGGCGATCGCTTAATTCGTCAAGGCACGTTTGCAGGTTGGCGACCGCATCTATACGGTATGGGATTAGCAAACCGAACACTGGGAATTGTTGGTATGGGGAGCCTGGGGCAAGCTCTGGCTCAACGGCTTTCTAGTTTTGAAATGAACTTGATTTACACCGATGCAATGCCTTTACCCAAGAAAAAAGCCGCGGCTTGGTGTTTGTCACGGGTTTCTCTAGATACGCTATTGGCAACCAGTGATTTTGTGGTGCTAATGGTTCCTCTGCAACCAGAAACGTTTCATTTGATAAATGAGACATCTTTAGCACGGATGAAACCAGGGAGTTTCTTAATCAATCCGTGTCGTGGCTCAGTAGTTGATGAACAAGCGGTGAGCGATGCTTTAGCCTCTGGGCATTTAGCGGGTTATGCCGCTGATGTATTTGAACTAGAAGATTGGGCCCGTAGCGATCGCCCGTCGAAAATTCCTCCATCTTTGTTGGAGAAACAAGACCAAACCTTTTTTACTCCCCATTTAGGATCGGCGGTGGATGATTTACGATATGACATTGCTATAGAAGCATCTCAAAATATTTTACAAGCCCTACAAGGTCATTCTCCTCAAGGAGCAATCAATTGTCCAATAGAAAATAATTAAGAAGTAGTCAGACAGAATTACTGGAGTTTAGACTAAAAGCGATATGAGAGAACGCAAATCAAAAGGAATTAG
>NZ_CAWUDN010000169.1:0-11336 GCF_963920915.1 Nostoc sp. PCC 9305 | reverse complement strand
AAGTCTGCATCTAATTGCACTCTACCTTGTTGCATCAATACTCGAAGGAAGTGCTTGCTTTTGTCGTAGGTATCACGAGTAAAATCGCCTCTAAATTCTCCTTGCATAAAATCCTCTTTAGCTAGCGTAAATAATGCCAATTTCAGTATTAGCGGGTGTATATTCATCTAAACGGATGCGTAGGTTAGCCTCTTTTTGAGGCTGATATAGATTGTGAAAAGCACCCATTTCTGATTCATCATCAGCGCCACGTTTGATTTCTTCAGCACAGGTTGACGCTAACTGACAATAAGTAGGTGTGCCATAACGTATACTGTTGAATTGAGGTCGTAAGTGATGTCTGATGACAAGTAGGTTTGTATCTAACTGTTCTGTCTCTAGTTCAGTTTCTTGTCTAATCTTTTGCTCCACTAAATCAGGTTGACAATTATACCGACGTGGTGTGCGTGAGGTAGGCATCACGTAGCAGAAACGGATACAACCTTGTTGGCGACGAGCAACGAATATAATGCCGTTAAAAATACTGTTTTCTGCTAAGTCAATTGCATGTACTTGAATCTGACCAAAGACTGTGCAACGTGCAATAGTCAACCGCACATGGGCTATGGAATAACCCACTGCACCGATCGCTTCACCTTCTATACTGATAGCATCTATAATGCTATCGCTAATATTTATGGGTAAAGGGTCAGTCTCTACCTCATCTTGGTTAACCTGAATGGAGCCAACAATACTGTGTTCAATCGTTACGCACGCATTGATATTAAATAACTCCAAACTTGGTTCGCTGGAACGTCGGGGTTCGCAGTCACAATGTAATGACCAGCCCGGTACTAATGTAGAATGACGGATAATAATCGCAGATGGTTTTTGTACAATAGAGGTAGAATAATCTGCAAATTGAGTCGGATTACCTTCTATATGCACTCCCCGACCAGTAATCAATAAACCATCGAGAACAAAGCAACTTCCTGACTCTACTGTGACATTTAAAGCGTCACCCAAAGAAGTTCTCCAATCGAGAATACGTATCACCGGACGCTTGTGGTTAGCTGCACGTAATTGCAGACTTTGGTTTTGTTCCAGTTCAATATTAATTCGTTCTACATAAACGCCACTATCAATAATTTCAATTACAGCATTATGGGGTTTGTCTCGTTGCCACTGTGAGATTGCTTCAGTAATAGTTTGATAATACCCTCGTGAAGTTTGACTGACGCTGTAATGAGCATAATGCTTTCTGATTTGAGATGGAAAAGCTTCTTCTAATAGCAAACGATTACAGCGAATCAGTTCTTTACCTTGGAGATTTTGCTGAACCAAACGTTTAGTTTTGGCACTCAAGGTGATAGATGCAAAACGTTGTTCATCATAAAGGCTTTTACCTAAAAGTAGTTGATTTAGCTCTGTAAGCAAAGCTGCAATTAAAGCTGGTTCGGGAGGAGGACTGGTGTAGGCATCCAAAAGCCTTTGGGTATCACTGGAAAATTGCGATCGCAAAAACTCGGATAATGCAGAAGCATCTTGTTGTGAGCTAAAAATTGCTGGCTCTTGAATATCACCAACATCAAGTAAGAAATGTGCTGTAGAATCTAAGAAAGTTCGGTCATATTCGCCACCACCAATATCAGCACTGAAACCATAATGATAAGAAACCCAAACACCATTTTTTGGTAACTGGCGGATCGGAAAAATCATTCGGCCCAATTCTGGATCAACTGCTATATAGTCTTGCTCTAGTTGATAATTCCAATCGCCCAGATCGGCAATAATAATTTGCTCTGGAGAGATTAGATGCAGTTTTGAGCCAACACCTTTCCAGACTTGCAAACTTTTGGTAAATTCTTCTGGATTTGGGTTTGAATCAAAATAATCGCTTTTGTGAGATTGCAAAACTTGCCGTTGAATGGGAATAGGTATTAATTCGCAATCAATTTGGGTTGCATCTTTTGCTAATTGAGGACGAGTGTAAAGCGGAGTGTCGTTACCCGTAATACTAAATGTGTAGCAGTTAGAGCTAACTTCTTCCAAACAAAAAGCTGGTGTGACAGTCATAGAATAAGCTTTTAATCGCCAAACAAAAATACCAATATTTGGAGTATTATACTTTCCAGGTTGCTCTTGTGAAGAAATATGGTGGATATCTACTGTATGAGCTAATTCATCGAATGGGCTATTTAACTTTGTGATTCCATCCACCTGACGCAGATTTAATGTTGTTGAGGTTGACGAACGCAGGTGATTGATATGCTGTGTTTTGCTAACTAGCCGATCAAATTCTACAACTCGTATCGGCCAGCCAGTTATTTTATCAGCCAGCAATTCCAACAAAGCTAGCGTCCCCTTGCGCCGTCGATAGCGAATAGTATTTGCTACTTCCCGACGAGGATTTAAAATCTTGTTATCTTGCTGTTTTGTACCAGAACTATGAACTCTTTGATAACCAATTAAATCACCAATGTATGGTACTACCCAATCTTGGCAAGTTTCAATAAACCAGTTCTCATAGAGTTGAGTAATATCTGTTTCAACAATATCTACTTGTTCAGCAATGACACGTAATAAATCCTGTAGGGGATAGCCAAGTTCTGCATCACGTATGCGGTAAACGGCTGGCAACAGTTCATAAAGACGGTCTGGGGAATTGCTCATGATTTCAACTCCTTCAGAATTAGTGTATCTGGTACTTTCGGGTTGAGAATAGCTAATTGAGCCGGGAAAAGTTGATTTATTGTTGAATCAAAAACAGCCAAGTTTACAGGAATCCATTGTTTTGCTTGTCCATTTCCACCAGTGCTGCCTACTTTTGCCAATTCTTGAAGTTTGGTATTTAAAATGCCTGGATTTTGGGCTTCAGTTTCGGAAACGCTATCTAAAATATCTACATCCACGTAGTCTACTCCAGGTACTTGTTGAATCGTGCTGATAACTCCACTGAGGACAACATTTTCTCCTAGTTCCTGATTTTCAAAGCTAAATTTATCGAATAAAGCAGTGCGAATTTTCTGTGCTACAAATGACCATTGATAATTTGCTAAAATTCGCACATTGGCGCTGATAATTAACAGCATTAGTTCCCGCATATCTATTTGTAGTGACTGATAGGGGTCGCCAAACTGGTATAATGCTTGCACAAAACTGCGATATAAATCTGAATTTCTATCAATATAAATATCATCAGCCCCAGCGATGGTAATGTGCAGAATTTGCTCCGAACCATTTGAAAGACGTTGAGCATTTGATTTGCCAATTCCAGTAAAAGTACGCGCAAAATTGGCATAGTCCTGCACGGAAACTGCACGGTTGAGAGATGTTATGCCAACGGGTGCATTGCGGCGTATTTCATAATCGCTTTCTGGGTCTGCGCCTCCTGTTGCTGCTATGGGGTTGAGTACGCCACTCAAACCTAGAGGTTGCATTGCTAGTTGGTTAATTTTTTCTGCTGCGACATTACCACTTTTGCCAGTGCCAGCGCGGTAGACTGCTTTGACATTTTCAATCCCACTAGGCAACCTAGCTCCATGTTCACCATTGCCAAAGATAATAGTTGTATTGCCATCACTATCAGTGTGGGTGATATAGGCGCGGTCTGTTGGACTTAAGTCAATCAAATTTTCTACTTTTTGCCAACGGACATCATTAACGTATACTTCTAAGGTTAAGGTGCTAGCAACGCCACTATGGCTAGGTGCTGGTAGATAGGTAAGGGGCGATAGTGATAGGGTAAATTGTTGATTTGCTTTAGTACCGTCACCACTGCCCAGTATTTCAGTATGAGTCTCGCCATGAGTGGCTTTGACTACGTTGCCATAGATAGTAACAGTCTCTCGTTTGTAAGAATAAGCTAAAGGTCTAGCAAATTTCAGGAATGTATGGGGTTTGTCATTGGATAAATTCGCACCTATATCTTGTCTCACCCCAGCTAACATAACAACTTCGCTAGCCCAGACACCGTTGACATCAGATATATCACTGCGTTCACCGGAGATAATTAACCAACGTCCAGGTTGGAGATTTTCGTAGAGATTGTCTAGTTCAATTTCCATCTGGTCAGATATATAATTTTGAGCGCTTGGTGCATCTTTCAGGTCAACTGGTTTTTCCACCAAATTCAAATCTTCACTCTTGAGATACACTGTGGTTTTACGCATGACATCTAAAGACGTATCCTGTTCTTTTAACCAAGGCTTATCTAAAGTGAGTTGGGTAATTCTTCCTACTATGTTATAGGCAATTTTAGAGATATTTTCAATTTTTATTACTTGATAAATCTCAATTTCATTAACATCTACACGTTCAATCGCTAGGTAACTTCCAGGTGTAATTCCATCATATTGAGCATCTAAGGCTAAGATATTTCGTAATTCTAATGGTAGTGTGCTAGAGGAGCTTGATGTTGACTCATTTACATCTGCAATTTGCCATTCCTCATATTTTTCAATTCGCCCTTGCTGGTCAAAAATCGGCTTCAAAGCTACGTCATGTCCGAAAGGTGCAGCTTTGATTCCTAAAAAGTCAATTCGATTTAACTGATTAGCAGAATTAACTTGATTGTTAGTTAAGATTTGATATATTGCTGTGTTTGAAGCGGGATTTAAAGTATTATTAATTAACCGAAAATTCATATCAATATTTTCGGGAGAGAAAATCTGTTGTTTTGTCCGCTCAAGTTCTAGAGCATTGGCAGGTTGTAAGGATGGCAGTTTGATTAATTGTTTTATTCTTTCTTCTATTGTATTTAATGGATTTTTATTAGTTAATTTTTGTGTAACTTTTGATGGTAATTGTAATGTAACTTTTGTCCGGTTTTCCTCTGCTTGAGGCTCAATGATTTGAATTTTGCGAATGAATTGTTTAGCATCACCAAAGATCAGTAAAAGTGGATCGTTAGGTTTGAGATTCGCATTTATACCATCTAAATAAATCTTATCAATTTCGGTAACGGTTGTTGAATTAACTTGTTGTGGTTGACTCATCCGGGGCTTGAGTTGATTCAACTGGGCATAAGCTCGCAGTTTTTCGGATGTTTCAAAAAATTCCGGCGATTCGTTAGAATCAGGTATACTCTGGCTACTCAAACCAACAGGAATTTCCAAATTGTAACCATCTTCTAGGGTAAAAGCTAAATAAACGCTGGCGCTAACACCGGGACTATGTGCATAGTCTACTAATCGAGCTAATTCTACTAAGGAACGTCGCTCAATCGCAGTACGTAAGTAACCTTCATTGGCTATGCGTTCCTGATAAAATGTTAGAATGTCTGCCACAGTAGCCCAAGCATCTAGTAGAGCTAAAGACGTGTCTTGAGGATCGCGGGTTTTTAGATGTTTGAGTGAGGGAAACTTGCTCTCACTCAGACGCGCTTTCATTGTCTCGAAAAAGCTTGCATGGGTTCCAACTCGATAAGCTAGGGTAGAAAAACCAGGTTGATTTGCTACTGATGTGGGAGTGATAATTTCAACACCTTCACAGCAACCACAACTAGAGCGATCGCTCGGTTTATAGTTATGACAGTTACAGCTACAACTTAATTTCATCTGCCACCTCGCAAATCGAGTGTAAATTTACCGTTTTCGGGAAAGTTGGGGTTGTTGTCGAGTCGGGCAATTTCCGAAGAACCAATGGGTAAAAAACCTGCTTCAATCTCCTGATTGTCACCTGCAAAAAGACGTTCTAGCTTAGTTATAGAGACGCTTTCAACGCCTGGAACACTATAAGCTTGAGCTACAATCTGACTTAATGCAATTCTTTGCCCAAAAGTCAAGTTATCGGGATGGAAAAAACCACGCCGACCATCAGGTAAAATCCGGTTACTGAAAATATCCAGTAAAGCAGCTTTGACATGACCGCGCAAATAGTCAAATTTGACATCAACTCTCATCGCTATATCTAAACAGACGTATGCTGCTCGTTGAACGATGACATCATGACCAATGCGACGATATTTTTCTAGGTCTGTGGTAATATTTTGCAGTAATTTGCGATCTACCGTTTCTTTGTTGAAGGGATCTACTGTCACCCAGACTTCATACCCACTGCCCGTCCAGCGTAAGGTGGCTGTTGCTTGTTGAACTTTTGTTGGGAAATGTTGCATTACTAATTGTGCGTAGTCATCAGCAGTAATGGCACGCTCTAATTTTTTGTGAGATAGGTGCGGTGCATATAATTTCACCTGAGATAGAGGTTCGGGTGCTGTCCCACCTTGAGCGGGGAAGGGCTGGTGTGGCTGCAATGTCGAACCACTAATTGGTTCATTGTGAAAAACAATATAAGAAATCGCTTCAGCACTAATATTACCTGCAAGTCCATTACCTACCCGGTAAGTTGCTTGGAAGTGAGTATTGGGTGCTGGTTTTATTCCTAATTCACCGTCTCCAAAACGCAAGTGAGCTTGTCCATCGTTGTCCATTTCCACAACAAAATGTTGATCTTCGTTGTTGCTGTCTATGAGATCGTATTGGGGAGTCCAAGTAGAGTGATTTCCAGTACTTCTAAGGTGGATTTGGGGTAATGCTTGCTGGGGGTCTTGAATTAAGAGACTTTTAGCATCTTGGGTGAGGTTTTTTCTAGGCAGAGGTTGACTGAAAATTAAAGGCGTTTTTTGCAAGGTAGGACGGAAGCGATCGCCTACTACTAAAATTTCTCTAGGTTCGCCTTCCTCTTCGCACTCGTGAATTATCTCTTTTCCCGGTACAGTTCCTAAATCTTCCCGTTCAATAGTGCGTCCATGATCGACTAGAATCACATTGCCTCTGGCAACACTAATATCAACTAGCTGACAATCTGGTGGGACTATTGCCGAAATACAAAGGGGAAATGGTAATGCGTCTTCTTCTGCCCATTCGATTTCTACAATTGGCTGATTGTAAAGTTCGTCTACACTTGCCTTGACATTTGTCAAGCGTACAGCATGGCGATGCTTCATATTTGCATCTTCTGGGATACCTGTTTTCGGACTTCTAATTTCTTCAAAAATTAGGATGTCACCAATTTTTAGATGCAATTTTCGCTGATGCTCAAGTTGGGAAGAGGAATTTGCCCTCTCTGGCTGTGTGGGATGTATAAATTCATCTACTAATGTAGCGCTTGTGGAACCATAAGAAAGACAGCATGAACCATCGCCCCAAGTATAAAATAGGATTTTGTTATGAGCGTTGTAGAGATTAATCGGTAAGGGCGTTAGCGGTTCAAAAACTTCATAACTGTTAGGAGGAACATCATCTAGGTGGCGAATATCTTCTAAGATAGTGCCAAAGGGAGGCGCGTTTTTATGATTAGTAATAAAGTAGAAATTTTTTGTTTCCAGGGAAATATCAATACTTGTCTCCAGCCACAACCAAGTACGTGCATTACAACCCTCATGCATGGGATAATCGATCAGACGGGCATGACGGCGAACAGAAATCCGTTGGCGGGCAGTTTCTAGATAAGCTTCTGTGGCTACAGCGTCCTGATAGTAGCTGAGATAATCGCCAACATAAGCGAGGATTTCCACTAAAGTAATTCCTAAATCGGGAACATGACGTTCTTCCCAATCCGGCATTACTAGGGAGAGGCGGTCTAAAATCAACTGGCGAAAACTAGCATAATCTTTAGCCAAATAGTTGATAGCTGGTTCAACTAATTGTGTTGGCGGACAAGTTTGCTGTTGCAAGCAATCCATGTCAGTGTTACAGATCCCATCTCGGAATTTAAATTCTACTTGGGAGTAGCGCGGGTCAAAATTGGGATATGGTTGATCTGTGGGTTTGCCCTGTTCATCTAATGACACCAAGTGCAAAGTATACACAGAGAAATCGCCAGTTTGGTCAAGATTAACTGTTAAGTAACTCTCACAATTTTGAGGACTTTCTACCTGTAAATTAGTCACATGAAGATTGCAGATGCGCTGGCCGCCTTTAATCTGGAGATTCTCTTTTTTTAAGTCTTCTGGTACTGAACCTAAAAAGTAAACGTATAGCGATGCTCCTTCGGAGCCGCTACGCGATCGCAAATCATCGCTAACTTCTACATAATCTAGCCCGTTTTTTCTTTGCCTACGGATTTCTTGGCGGCGCTGTTCGTTTTGGTAAGTTAAGGTGTGGCTATTCATGGCACTGTCGTCCTAAAAGTAGCTGTTTGTGTCTCCCCAGAACTTTGCACGAAATACTCCACCACTATGTAAAGGCTGGAATCAACGTTTTTTACTTCCAAAGTTTGCAGATCGATTAAATCGCCCAACCATTGCTCAATAGATGCTTGAATAGTAATTTCCATAGCTTTTGCTAGTTCCGGGCTATTGGGTGCAAAAATTAAAGACAATACACCACTGCCGAAATCTGGGCGGTTGACTCGTTCGCCGGGAGTAGTAAACAGTAGTTGTTCAATTAAGTCGCGGATGTGTTGATTTTCATCGCTGGTGCTGGCGGTGTGATAGTTTCTATCGAAATGAAAGGGAAAATCGATGTTGATGACATTTCTTTGCCTGGGAAGATTTACGAGATATTCTGGCATTAAGTTACTTCCAAATCAAAGTTGTTAATCGATACCTTATTACCATTCAGCTTTACAGTCGCACTCTTTCCATTGTTGATTTCAATTCCCGAATTATCCATGACTATTTTCATAGTTTGCTTACCGATTTTGGCTTCAATGGTGAGGCTCTGCTTACCTTGTTTATCATTGATTTCAATCTTGCCAATATCAGTTTTAAGTACCTTGGTTTCTGGGTCATAAGGATTAGCGGGTACTATATTGGGAACCTTTTCATCTGCCCAAAAGCAGCCAGTCCAAATTGGGTAATCTGGATCTCCGTTTTCAAACTCAATCCACACTAAAGCACCTTTGGGTGGAATGAGGAATAACCCAACTTCCTTACCTGCATAAGGAACGCAGGGTAATGCCCAACCACTGGGATCGTTGCCAAAAATTTCTTCCACTTTTGCCTGCACGCGACCAATCTTCCACGGGTCGTTATTATCAGATACTACGCCTCGGTATTTGCCGTAAAAAGAAGGTCTTTGTTGATTTATACTTCCATAAGTATCAAGTTTTGATTGGTTCATACTTTTAACATCTGAATTGTTGCACCTTGTCCCTCACGTTTCAAGGTGAAACTTTGTTTATATTCGCCACGCTTGATGCGATGCGTTACTTGTTTGACGTAGTAATAACCGCCGTAAGTTTTTCCCACACCCCGCACTCCCACCAATTGACGCACTTCTAAGACATAACCATAGCGAACAGTATCTACTTCCCCGCTAGCAGTTACGGCATTTTCCTGCGAACGGCTAGCCAATAATTCGGTTTCCTTTTGAGCGAGGATTTTTTCGAGTTTATTGGTGGAACGTAGCACTTCTGTTCGTAATGATTTAGCAGGCTTGTTAGCTAAAGCTTGACCGGGCGATTTAGGAACCTGAATCGAAATTGATGTTCCAGTTTTTTCATCACTAATTGATGCTTGAGGTTTTATAGATTCTAGAGCATTAAAGTTGAAACTTATAGATGAATTTACATTGGTAAACGCCCCCATATTCATTGATAATGCTGGTTGATAAGGAGTAATTTTCTTTTTTTCCTCACCCCAATAAGCAATGTTTTTACCAGGAGTTTTATCGGGCTTGATTTCAAAAATAAAACTATTACGTAGAGCTAGTTTTTGAATCAACTGTAAATCTGTACTTTGCTGAGTAGTAATTTGTTCTTCTTTTTTGGGTGAAAAATCTCTAGTAGTATCTTGTACATCTAATGTCAGCCCATATTTAACTTTATATTTTTGTAAAATTTGCTTAACAATTTGAGAATCAGATAAGTTTAAGTAGGTTTCATTTTTATCTTCGAGATCGAGCATAAGACTAATATCTTCACCAGTAACTGTTAGCCTTGATTCCCCTGGTTGATTACTCGGTGCAATTTGATGATCGGTAATAATGCCGTCAATTAATATAGGGCTTTGAAGACTACGGCTTACACCGACTTTTACATTAACTATAACTTGAATAACAATTCGATTGGGAGGATTTAAAATACCTTTTTGAAGTAACCAATAATCTGAAAAGCTTTTTAATTCTTTACTAAGACTAAAGGTCATTTGAAAACCACTGCGATCGCGGTCTTGTTGAGTCACTTCTAAGTCTATCAGCGCGTCTATTACTTCATAAGGCGCAGGTGTTGGTATGCTGCTACCAATCATGAGTTTTAGGCGAATATCTGAGTCAGGCATAATACTAATTCGTAATTCGTAATTCGTAATTCGTAATTCAGAGCTAATCAAAATCTGGCTATTGGTGGTTTACAATCTGTTACTATGTTTTTGAAATAATAGATCCTTTTCAAAATTAGTATAAATTAATTTTTTTAGATCAGGGGAATACGTAGTCGCCGACCAATTTGGGCAGTCAATTCATCAGGGTGCATAACGTTGTTAGCATCGCATAGATGCCAAAAAACTTCCGGGTCATGAAGATAATTTGCAGTGATATTATCTAGGCGATCGCCTTCGCTGACTTGATGTTCTTGAAGAATTTCAAACCTTTGTGATGACGGTAAAAATCTGCGTCTGAGGTAACTGATAGTTTGATTTGATGTTGTTTGCCACTTGGCAATTTCTATATCGTAGTAACGACTACTTTCAGTAAACATTTTACTCTTTTTTATTTTACAACTAAAAACTTATATTTATCGAGATGTTTTTGAGAAACTTACAGATGAAATAATTCATGATTAAAGATAGCCAAGTTTATAAGAAAGAAGCAACTGTCTTGATAACAATCGCAGCCGTGTTTACCTTAGCTAGAAGCTCTTTTTGCTTGTGATAGACTCTGAACAAGCTGCTGCCTTTATGGTCAAATCTCAAATCATTTGTGCTTAATACTTGCATACCTAAACTGACTTTGGCACGAATGGGATTTAGTTTAGAATCGAATGCTTCTTCGGTAATGCTGAACTCAGAGAGGCGTACTGGCATTACACGATTGAAGCTCCATATAAATACACTTAAATCCGCCTCATTTGGTAAGATTTCTAAAACACCTGTGCGGGCGAGTTGATTGTTTGTCTGAATTTGGCTACTTTTAGGATAGATCAGGGTTTCTAGGGCTGCTAATTGGGGGTATATGCCAAATAACACTGTATCTGGATTTTTTGCAGGAAACTCCAGTTGATCTGTAGCATCAATTTCTGCGTCTAGTTGAATAGTCTCTAGCGGTGGTGCAATTAGACGCAAAGCTTCTAGGCGATCGCTTCCTTCAGAACCCGCACCTCTTACCTGTAAAGTGCGTCTGAGTGTTTCAGGATTGTATTGCAATACGATTATTCCTTTGGGAAAAAAGCTAACAGCATCAAGGATGGCGATCGTT
>NZ_CAWUDN010000168.1:0-11439 GCF_963920915.1 Nostoc sp. PCC 9305 | reverse complement strand
CCCGATGGCAAGACACTGGCTTCTGGTAGTGATGACAAGACGATCAAACTCTGGGGTGTCAGCACAGGCAAAGCGATTAAAACCCTGCCTGGGCATAGCAGTTCGGTCATTAGCGTCGAATTCAGCCCCGATGGCAAGACACTGGCTTCTGGCAGTGATGACAACACAATCAAACTCTGGGATGTCAGCACAGGCAAAGCGATCAAAACCTTGACTGGGCATAGCAGTTCGGTCTTAAGCGTAGCCTTCAGCCCCGATGGCGAGACACTGGCTTCTGGCAATGATGACAAGGCGATCAAACTCTGGGATGTCAGCATAGGCAAAGCGATCAAAACCTTGACTGGGCATAGCCGTTCGGTCATTAGCATCGGATTCAGTCCCGATGACAAGACACTGGCTTCCGGCAGTGTAGACAAGACGATCAAACTCTGGGATGTCAGCACAGACAAAGCGATCAAAACCCTGATTGGGCATAGTAGTTCGGTTTATAGCGTCGGATTCAGCCCTGATGGCAAGACACTGGCTTCTGGCAGTGTAGACAAGACGATCAAACTCTGGAATGTCAGCACAGGCAAAGCGATCAAAACCCTACCTGGGCATAGCCGTTCGGTCTGGGGCGTCGGATTCAGCCCTGATGGCAAGACACTGGCTTCTGGTAGTGTAGACAAGACGATCAAACTCTGGGATGTCAGCACAGGCAAAGCGATCAAAACCTTCACTGGGCATAGCAGTTCGGTCTGGGGTGTCGGATTCAGCCCCGATGGCAAGACACTGGCTTCTGGTAGTGTAGACAAGACGATCAAACTCTGGGATGTCAGCACAGGCAAAGCGATCAAAACCCTACCTGGGCATAGCAGTTCGGTCTGGGGCGTTGGATTCAGCCCCGATGGCAAGACACTGGCTTCTGGTAGTGGTGACAACACGATCAAACTCTGGGATGTCAGCACAGGCAAAGCGCTCAAAACCCTGATTGGGCATAGCAGTTCGGTCTATAGCGTTGGATTCAGCCCCAATGGGAAGATACTGGCTTCTGGCAGTTTTGACAACACGATCAAACTCTGGGATGTCAGCACAGGCAAAGCGATCAAAACCCTGACTGGGCATAGCAGTCCGGTCTATAGCGTCGGATTTAGCCCCGATGGCAAGACACTGGCTTCTGGTAGTGGTGACAAGACCGTGATTTTATGGGATTTGGATTTCGATAATTTATTAGACAGTGGTTGCAAGTTGCTAAATAATTATCTCATTGCCCATCCTGAAGTATTAGAAGAGTTACAATCATGCCAAATTCCATCTCGGTTAGCGCAAGGAGCGACAACGTTAGTTATCCAAGGTGAGAAGTTAGCGCGAAATGATGATATTAATGGCGCTGTTGAAAAGTTTGGCAAAGCACAACAGTGGGATAATAAATTAAAGTTTGATTCCCAGACGAGAGCGAAAGAGTTGGCGAATCATGGCAAAGGTGACAAGGGGACATTACCCTAATGATAGATAATCACAAGGTGGAAGGATGGCATACAGCGATTTCAGTCTCCCCAATGTGAAAAAGAGTTTTGATTTAACACTCGATGAAACTCAGAATTTATTTGTTGATACAAAACCTGTTACACCATCAGAAACACTCAGAACGATTTTCATAGATTACATCCCTTTAGCAACTGCGATCGCAACCGAAAAAGCAAGGTCAGAGTTTTTAATTGCACCAATCCTCGCAGAGGTCAGACGATTATTAAATAATCAAATCTCGCTGTTCTCTGGAAATGAATTTAATGTTGATGCGACTCAAGGCTTACAAGGTTTTTGCGATTATATAATCAGTAATTCCCAAGAGCAATTATTTATTTCTGCTCCGGTAATGTTTATTTTTGAAGCAAAAAAAGAAGATATTATCGGCGGTCTTGGTCAATGTGTAGCGGCAATGATTGCAGCGCAATTGTTCAATGAAAATCAAGGCAATGAAGTTGGGCGGATTTATGGCTCGGTTACTAGTGGAACTAACTGGAAGTTTTTATTTTTAGAAGGAATGACTGTTTATATAGATTCGACTGAGTACTATATTAAAGAAGTTGATAAAATTTTGGGTATTTTATTGCAACCTTTTCAGCCTGTTTTAACTGCTGTTTGAATATATAGCATGTGCTGATGTAACTTACCCGATCGAGTTTTAAAATTTGCTAAAAAATAAGAGAAGTTAAAAAACTCGTCCACCATTACCACTATTCAATTTATATGAGTCTATTTTGTCTAGTTCATGGTGCTTTCCAAGCCACTTGGTGTTGGGATTTGCTCATTCCCCACTTAGAAGCACAGGGTAACAAAGCTGTAGCAATGGATTTACCAATTGAAAATTCATCTGCTACTTTGTCCCAATTTGCAGATGTAGTAATTCAAGCACTGCCAAAAACTGATGATGATATTGTGCTAGTCGGTCACTCAATGGCTGGTACTATAATTCCCCTAGTTGCTGAAGCAGTAAAAGTGCGTCAACTAGTATTTGTGGCAGCGCTACTCCCATATCCCGGAGTCAGTACACTCGACCAATTTTCTCATCGTCTCGATTCTGACACGCTCAAATCATTCAATTACCAGCCAAAAGACCCAAGTAAACTCCAACAGTTCTACGATGAGCCTGATATGTTTGAACCAGCTTCCGTAGGCAAAGATTATTCAGACGAAGCAGTATTAAGGGAGTTTTTCTTTCATGATTGTCAACCGGATGTAGCACAGTGGGCAATCTCGAAAAGTCGTTCGCAACAATCTATGGCATATATTTTTGAAACGAATCCTCTAAAAGCTTTGCCGCATGTTGAGCGTAAATATATTGTTTGTACCGATGACCGAATATTGTCTCCTACATGGTCACGCTATGCTGCACGCAAGCGCTTAGGAGTCGATGCCATTGAGCTAGTTTCTGGACATTGCCCACATCTGTCTCATCCTGACCTTCTTGCTTCAATATTAACTAGTGATTAATTTTTTGAGCAATCGAAAATCTTTTGCTTAAGCGGACTATCTAAATGGTGCGTTGGCGCAGCCCGCACTTCTCTACGAGACGCTCCGCGTAGCTTGCTTCTCCGAAGGAGTACGACATGGTTCGACTCCGCTCACCAGCCGCTCTGTTACCACCGTAGACATTGCTCATAATAAATGAAGCCCCATAAAGGTAAACTGGTATGGATTGGAGAACTTATATTCATTCAGACCCGAAAATTATCCTTTGCCGTACTTAAAAAATACTACAAATTCAAAAAGGCTAGAAACAGCTTATATGCGGTTTCTAGCCTTTATTTAGTTAATGGGCAGTACCAGACTCGAACTGATGACATCCTGCTTGTAAGGCAGGCGCTCTACCAACTGAGCTAACCGCCCGTTTGACTAATCCTTAACTAATATAGCAAAAGATTTCGCATTGCGCTAGTAGTTTCAAGAAAATCTTTTTTTCTCTTATACTGACTCAGTATTCAGTTACTCAGCACTAGCTCAACGCCCCGCTATCACTAACAGGATTTAGGATGCCCTCTGGTCGGACGCACGATCGCATTACTATGTATGCTCTGCCATTGGTGGCGGGCGTTACTTTTTGGCAAACTCGCAGTAGCAGTGCGACTTTGTTGGTTGCAGGCGGGTTTCTCTTTGGTGGGCTGATGTTTGGCCCCGATTTGGATATTTACTCTGTGCAATTTCAACGCTGGGGTTTCTTGCGCTGGATTTGGCTACCTTATCAAAAAAGTCTCCGGCATCGTTCTTTTTTATCCCACGGGCCGATTATCGGCACAATTTTGCGGATACTTTATCTGGGGTGTTTGCTTGCTATTTTGGCAATTTTCGTTTTGGCGATCGCTCAAAGGTTTTGGAATCTGAGTTTTAGTTGGCAGGATTTGGGGGGAATTGTGGGGCGATCGCTCGTGCAATACGATACTGAATATATCGCCCTGTTTTTGGGGTTGGAACTCGGTGCGATGAGTCATTCTCTCAGCGATTGGGGGGGATCGGCTTATAAGCGGGTAAGAAAACAGGGGGTTCGGGGGTTGCTTCCTAGTGGCAAAATTAAGAGGCGGAAGGTGAGGGGTGGTAGTCGTCGGGCGAGAGTGAAGAAGTAATTTTTTTAAACGCAAAGGAACGCTAAGGGAAGCGCAGAGGTACGCAGAGGTATGGAAAAGCAAGATGAGATTTTGGGGGCGTTGCAGGAGTTGATTGAGGTGGTGGCGAAGTTGCGCGAGCCTGATGGTGGTTGTCCTTGGGATTTGGCTCAAACTGCCGAAACTTTGACTCCTTTTGTGATTGAGGAGGCTTATGAGGTGGTGGATGCGATTAAGAGTGGGGATCAGGGTGCGATCGCTGAGGAGTTAGGCGATTTATTATTACAGGTGGTATTACAAGCCCAAATTGCCAGTGAATCGGGGCAATTTTCTCTTAAGGAAATCGCTCAGGGGATTTCCCAAAAGTTGATTCGCCGTCATCCTCATGTGTTTGGTGATGT
Organism: Nostoc sp. PCC 9305; assembly: GCF_963920915.1. Classification (NCBI taxonomy): domain Bacteria; kingdom Bacillati; phylum Cyanobacteriota; class Cyanophyceae; order Nostocales; family Nostocaceae; genus Nostoc; species Nostoc sp. PCC 9305. The sequence goes on along the minus strand of NZ_CAWUDN010000168.1, from coordinate 6,959 downwards.
GTCGGTGGCAAGTGTGGATGAGGTGCGGCAAAATTGGGAACAAATCAAAGCTGCGGAAAAGGGCGAAGCATCTCCAGACGCCCAAAAATTTAGTGCTAAACTCGCTCGTTATGGACGTACTCTTCCCCCACTGACGGCGGCGATGAAGATTTCTCAAAAGGCTGCGGCGATCGGGTTTGAATGGGAAAATATTCAGGGTGTCTGGGATAAGTTTCATGAGGAGTTGGGAGAGTTCCAGCAAGCTTTAGCTGAGGAAACACCAGAACGACAAGAAGCAGAATTAGGCGATTTACTATTTGCCGTGATTCAGCTAGCGCGTTGGCATAATCTTGACCCCAGCACTGCTTTGCAAGGCACAAATCAACGCTTTGTCCAACGATTAGAAAAAATGGAGGCGGTTGTTGACCGTCCCCTTTCTGATTACAGTTTGAATGAGTTAGAAACTCTCTGGCAACAGGCAAAAGCTCAACTGGCGAAAGAAGGGAGCTGAAAAGGGGCAGAGGGGCAGAGGGGAAAGCACTTACTGCAACTTCTCCCCTGCTCTCCTGCTCCCTGCTTCCTTCTTCAAGATTTTTCAGCATCAAACCACTTATCATATAGCGATTGATAAGTGCCATTTTCTTTGAGACTCAGCAAAGCTTGATTAATTGGTTTGCGGTAGGGACTGTTGTTGGGCAGGATGATACCGTAGCTTTCTTCACGCAAGATACTGCCAACAATCTGTACTTTCCCTTTGCCTTCATTGGCAGCATAGAAGAGGAGTACAGGCGCATCAAACACTACGGCATCAGCTTTTTTTGTTTGCAGAGCATTGTAAGCTTGCTCAATTTTGGTAACTTCTAAAACTGAAAGCTTATGTTCTCGCAGGTATGTGGCGGCTGTACTACCCGCAGTTGTGGCCACTACCTTGCCGGGTAAATCGTCTATGCTCCTGATATCGCCCTGAAGCTGTTGCACTGTCAATGAGGTAGTCGCGCTGGCTGTAAAGTAGGCGGCAAAAAGTACTCCGATGAACATCCAGACAATACCTACTAGGCGTCCCAATACTCCCTTGGGCATTTCGTCAGCTTGGGTTGCTAATGTGGCAGCTGACCACCAACAGGCTTTGAAAATGCCAGGAAAGTATGATTTAGGAATCATCCCATCTTTGTGATGACGCTCAGATAACCAAATAATATGGGCTGCTACGACAATTAGCACCAGGGCAACGCCTATTACCTGTAAGAGGCTGGCAGAGAAAAACAATTGCAAAATATTTGGAAAGGCGCCGTTGTTGCTTTCTGGGTTTCTGACCATAATTTGCAGTCCCCCAGAAAAAATAGGTAATGAGAAATCAAAATTCTGTTCGCGTTCGGCTGTAATTGAGATAGCTGAAATCCCCAAGTTGGCTTTGCCCTCTTTAATAGCAGAAAGCAATTCCGGCACACTGGAATATTCTATAAATTTAGAGTCTACACCTATTTTGTTAGCGATGCTGCGCCAGAGGTCGATACTGAATCCTGATAGCTGGCCTTTGTTTGATAGCACAAAGGGCGGTATAACTCGTGTAGCTACTAATAACGGTTGTTGGAGTTGTGGAGATTGTTGAGGTTCAGGTTTTTGGGCCACTCCTGGGGACGCCATTAACAACAATGCCAGAATTCCACCTACTAATCCTATGCAGGTATACAGTGCTAAGGAACGCTTGGTTTTGTTTTTATGGTCATATCTGCCAATTGGGCTGTTTTTACCAGCCATAAGTTGGCGAAATCTAGTGGCGATCGCATTTATCATCAGAATTCTCTTAGGGTTGTGTGCATAATCTATTTATCATGCCCACCCCATATCAAATATCACATTCATCATCCTCCTAAAATCGATTTTTTTCAGATTTAGGGGGATGAATAAACAGACAAGGGGACAAAGCGAGAAAATCCTGCTCTTGTCCAATACCTTTCGGTTAAGGGGAAAGGTAAAAGGGAAAAGAAAAGCTTTTAACCCAAACCCAGTAACCTTTTCCCAATGCCCAATTTCAAGTTAAAAATGCTTAACCGAACAGTATTGCCCTTTCCTTTGTCCCCCTATTTTCCCTTGTCCTCTTCGCCTCGAACTACAACTTGATGGTAACGGTCTTAACTTCGGTATATTGCTGCAAGCCATATTCGCCTAGTTCGCGACAACAAACTTGTCATAGCATTTTTCTTCGACAAATAATCGCGAACCAGCACAGCAGCACTGCCCCTGGTTAAAGAATAAGGCATCGTGGCAACCTGCGATCGCCGCGTCCATGTCTGCATCGGCAAAGACGATGTTAAGACTCTTACCACCAAGTTCCAAAGTTACGCGCTTCAGGTTACTCTTAGCCGCTGCTTCCATAATTAGATGACCTTTTTACCCACTGATTGTTAATCATCAACTTGGTTGGGCCAATTTTGACCTATTGTTCTGGTAGTGTTGCTGTAAATGTCAGGCCCCCCTTAAGCTATAAAAGCATTTGCTGAAATCTACCTATTATGTTTCTTGCTGTACAACACTGTAGATAGATTTCTTGATGAATTCTTTATTTTAGGATGGTAGGTAGTTAGAGGTTGAGAACTATATTGTGTTTAATTAACTTTGTAGAACTGGCGTTGTCAAGCCAAACCTCTATCTTTTGAGCAATAGTTTTGAGATCGGCTTTTAGCGTACATTTGGATTTATAATTGCCAGATATTTTATCTAATTTACGCTTCTTAGTCTTTGCAAAGTGAGCAACATGGATGTAGACGATTTCAGTCAACAAATAGAGACATTGCGCTCACGGGTAACGGGATTAGTGCAAAGGACTATAAGTGAGCCGTATTCACAGCAAGAACTAACAGCAGAAGCTTTTGAAGAACTTCAAATTACTTTAGAAGAACTACAAATCGCCTCCGAGGAACTACAAGCAACACGAATCGTAGTAGAGAAGGAGCGTCAGCGCTACCAAGAATTATTTGATTTTGCACCTGATGGTTACTTGGTAACTGATACATTCGGCACTATATTGGAAGCTAACCGTGCTGCTACCATACACCTCAATGTTTCACAGCGATTTTTGACTGGCAAACCGCTACTTACTTTCATCGCCCAGTCAGATCATCAAGCTTTTTTTAATTACCTAACTCAGTTGCAGCAGCTCGACCGGGGCGGGGAATGGGAAGTGTGTTTACAACCACGAGAAAAAATCTGTTTTGATGTCGCTTTGACAGTAGTTACCGTTCGTAATGATTTAGGTAAGCCAGTTGCTCTGCGCTGGCTAATGCGTGATATTAGCCAGCGTAGGCGTTTAGAGTTGCAGCGCCAGCAGTTATTTGCCAATGAGCAAGCCGCCCGAATTGCAGCCCAAGCGGCAGAAAAACGCTCTAATTTTTTGGCTGAAGCAAGTAGTGTATTGGCATCTTCCTTGGATTATCGCACTACCCTAACTAGCGTTGCGCAATTAGCAGTGCCTACCCTTGCTGATTGGTGTATTGTGGATGTCGTCGAAAATAATTTGCCCGTCTTTACTAACCCAGTCATCGTTGCATCTGAACCAGGAAACGATGCGCTGATCCGAGAACTCCAACAACGCTATCCAATTGCTGTTGATGCTGATTATGGCCCAGCGAAAGTTTTACGAACTGGTAAACCGGAACTGGTTACAAACATTCTTGAGTCTTCATTACAGAAAAAGTCCTCGAATGAGGAACACTTCAGTTTGCTGCGCCAACTCCAAATTAAGTCTCAGATGGTAGTGCCACTGTTAGTACGTAATCGCAAGCTAGGAACAATTCTATTTGCGTCTGCACAACCAGGACGCCATTACACAACTGTAGACTTAGAAATGGCTGAAGAACTTGCTCAACACGCAGCGTTCGCCATTGAAAATGCCCAACTTTATCAGCAAGCCCAAGAAGCTAACCGCATCAAGGAAGAGTTTTTAGCGATCGTTTCCCACGAACTTCGTACACCTCTCAATTCTATGCTGGGTTGGGTTCAACTAATACGTACTCGCAAATGGGATGAAGCAACTACCTCTAAGGCATTGGAGACAATCGAGCGGAATGCCAAACTTCAAAGAAAACTGATTGAAGATATCTTGGATATCTCACGCATTGTACAAGGACAAATTCGCCTAAATTTACGGAAAGTTGACCTTATACCTGTAATTCAGGCGGCAATTGAAGCTGTACATCCCACATCTGAAATTAAGGATATTCAAGTTGAATTTAATCTTGACTCTTCAGTTGGTCAAGTTATGGGTGATGCCGAACGCCTGCAACAAGTTGTCTGGAATTTGCTCTCTAATGCCGTCAAGTTCACACCTAGCGGAGGGCGAGTTGAAGTACATCTCGAACAGGTAAACTCAAATATCCAGATAACTGTCTCTGACACAGGTAAGGGAATTAGTACTGACTTTCTACCTTATATTTTTGAGCGCTTCCGTCAAGCTGATAGCACAACTACTAGAGTAGACAATGGTTTAGGGCTGGGGCTGGCAATTGTACACCATTTAGTAGAAATGCACTCAGGCACAGTCTACGCAGTTAGCGAAGGGGAAGGAAAGGGAGCAAAATTTACAGTGTTGTTGCCTCTGGTAGAACCGCAACCAGAGCAGTTAATTAAAGATAGTAAAGTAAAAGTAGATAACCTTTTAATACTCAACGGTTTGCAAATACTTGTTGTAGATGACAATGCCGATACGCGGGAGTTAATTGCCTTCATTCTTGAACAGTCTGGAGGGCAGGTGAGGGCAGTTAGCTCAGTAGGTGAAGCTCTAGAAGCACTAGAACGATTAAAACCAGATGTGCTAGTCAGTGATATTGGAATGCCTGATGAGGATGGTTATTCTCTAATTCGGAAAGTGCGGGCGCAGGAAGCAGAGCAAGAGGAGAAGATTCTAGCTGTAGCACTAACGGCATTTGCTAGAGATGAAGAACATAGGCTCGCTCTGCAAGCTGGATTCCAAGTTCATTTATCCAAGCCAGTTGAGCCAGAAGAGTTAGTGAAAGTGGTAGCCAATCTTGCCAAAGGCAGCATATAAGCTTAATGCACAATTAAGCTTTTGGTAGCAAATGCGATCGCCGAATCAACAAATGCGAACCCCGAATTAACAAAGGCGAACCCCGAATCAACAAATGCGATCGCCGAATCAACAAATGCGAACCCCAAATCAGCAAATGCGAACTCCAAATCAACAAATGCGAACTCCAAATCAACAAATGCGAACTCCGAATCAACAAATGCGAACCCCAAATCAACAAATGCGAACTCCAAATCAACAAATGCGAACCCCAAATCAACAAATGCGATCCCCGTATTATCCTGCCTCCTGCCTCCTGCCTCCTGCCCCCTTCAATAAAAAACGGAGGCAGCTACTAACTACCTCCTGAGAAATTAAAGCTTGGATGGACTGAGAAATGCTTCGACAGCAGCCTAGAAACTTTGCTAGCTGCGGCTCAAAAACATAGTCAAGACCACTCCCAGGATAATCGATCCACCGCCAAGGATGAATGACCAAAAGCGATGGTAACTGTTGACAACAGTGCCATTTTCACTTTGGAGTTGAATTAAATCCATCCAAGGCGCAACACCTCGACGGAACCAACCCACAGCCCCAACTTGTTCGCCAATCAAGCTTTGGACTCGCTTCATTCCAAACAAAAAATTGCCGATAGGACCAAAGCGTGAGGCGTAATGCAGATAAAGCATTCCGCTACGATCTTGAATTTTTAAATCGGAACCAAATTTATAACCAGCGTCGCCACGACCAATTAGTTGACCTTCAAGTTTTGCCGGTTGTCCGCGTAACGGGCTGGCATAAGGGTCTGACATCAGGGTGAGAATATCGGTTTCCGGTGCTTGCTTGTAGTCGGGGAACATTACCAAGGCTTTGACGAGAATTCCCATCCCTAAGCCAATAAGTGGCGCACCCAATACTAAACCTGTGTTTTGCGAACTTGACAACAAAATCACACCTGTTACCAAGCCAGCAAAGAAACCAATTGTTTCAGCGCCGTAGAGTACAACATCTAAAAAGAAGTTGCCGTAAAGCCTACTTTTATTCAGACTTTTGCCTTCTCCAATAACTCGCCCCATATCAAACTCAGTCGGTAAACCCAATTGTTCGGCGTAGTTGCTCAATGCGCGAACTCGTTTGCCTGTCAAGGGATGAGTGGAATTTAACTCCATCCACCAGCCCCAAGGGTTAAACATATCCCACAGAAAGACGCGACCAATTTTTTGAGTATCGGATGCAATACGGTAGGCGGTTCCTGTGGAAGCGGCGGCTTTATGGTCATAGATACCCAAGGCGCGAGTTCCTTCAATTAAACGGCTGGGTTCTTGTGTCCGCGAACCTTCCTCCAATATCCCATAAGCAATCTTCACCAAAGCGCGGGATAATCCATTGGGATTACCTGTACTTTCGGCTGCAAAGTGGTCAGCAAAGTATTCTCGTGTGCGGGAGAGGTACAGCACTAGATAAGTACCGATGACATAAAACACGTAGGCAACTAGACCAGCAGTTTGTATCGCATCTTTAATTTTGCTATCGCCACCACGTCCCAATCTTCTGGCTGTAATGTAAATTAGATAGCAAATTTGCACTAAGGTAGAAGCTACTGTCATCACTGCAAAGTCCCAGTGGACGATGTGCCCCAGTTCGTGAGCGTAAACGGTAGCAACTTCATCGTCATCGAGGTATGTGAAAAGTCCCTGACTGACGACTAAACGGGCGCTGTTCGGTAATGAACCATAAGTAAAAGCCGTGGGGTTCTGGTCGTCAATGATTCCCAAACGCGGTGTTTTCAGCTTTTTCTGCTCACAGATTTGGCGAATAACTTTAGCTGTCTCTGGACTGAGGGTTTCAACTTCTGCCAACTCTACCCAGCGAGTTTGGTAAAGCCAGCCTTGGGTTAAGTCCATGGTGCGATTCGGTGATTAGCGAATAACGGTAATCAGTCCGTAAATAACTAATC
>NZ_CAWUDN010000167.1:0-11662 GCF_963920915.1 Nostoc sp. PCC 9305 | reverse complement strand
GACAAGACTCTATTTTTCTTAACTTGACACCAATGGCAAGATGCCCACCCCACAAGATTGGATAATTTATTTCTTGGAAGTCCCTTAGTTAATGCAAGCCATTTTGTGAGGCGATAAAACCAGAAAAAATTCATTCACAATCAGGTATCATAAGAGGTTAATGAGACTTTTAATAAACTGTGGCTAATTAATTTATTAACAGAGCGATCGCCAGTTAAAAACTTGATATCAAAACTAAACAGTTAAAAATTATTTTATGCTAAAAATTTCTAACCTTAACGTTTATTACGGCGAAAGCCATATTCTCCGCAATGTAGATTTGAGCGTACCATCTGGGCAAATGGTTTGCCTAATTGGACGCAATGGTGTAGGAAAAACTACCCTACTCAAAACTATCATGGGTTTACTCAAACCCCGTAGCGGTACTATTAATTTAGCTGAAGAATTAATCAATTCCAAATCCCCAGACCAAAGAGCAAAGTTGGGAATTGGTTATGTCCCCCAAGGACGAGAGATTATCCCTCGGCTGACAGTTAAAGAAAATCTACTGCTGGGATTGGAAGCTAGACGCAAACCAGTAAAAAAAGCAGAAATTTCAGAGGAAGTTTTTAGTTTATTTCCGGTGTTAAAAACCATGCTTTCGCGGATGGGTGGTGATTTAAGTGGAGGACAGCAGCAACAATTAGCGATCGCACGTGCTTTAATGGGAGAACCTCAATTACTCGTCTTAGACGAACCCACCGAAGGTATTCAACCCTCCATCATCCTAGAAATTGAAGCCGCAGTCCGTCGCATCGTCGAAACCACAGGTATTTCGGTATTATTAGTAGAGCAACATTTACACTTTGTCCGTCAAGCTGATTACTATTACGCCATGCAAAAAGGTGGTATCGTCGCCTCCGGTTCCACCACCGAACTTAGCCAAGATGTGATTCAGCGCTTTTTAGCTGTTTAATTTTTGATACTTCTATATCAATTGTGTCAGCAGCAATCAAGTCTGCCGCTTCTTGTAAAAGCTCATGTTGTTCCTTTTGAATTGCTTCTAAACGATAAGAAATTTCTGCTAATCGCTGTTGTTTAGTTGGTTGAGAATCTTCAGGTAGCAAAGCTGGCAGGTTATCAATTGTTTCAGTAGCAGTCATTCTTTGAACAGCAAAACTCCCAACTTTAGTTAAAGATAGAAAACTAACTTTAATCAAAGTCTGAAGCAATTTTAACGGAACCTTGAGTATTGACCAACTAGCGGTTTCAATCAAGCGGACAATTGCTTTGATGATGCTCCAAATTAGAGCAAGTGCAAACAGCAAAATTACTACACTAATAATTGGGTGATTAGCTCCCCAACCTAGTATTTGAACTAACCGAAAAAATATCGGGTGTTGTGTCAACCAATCACTTGCAGAAGATGCCATTGCATCTTTAACTGCTCCCGATGTTGTACTCTTAAATTGCTCCGCTGTTTGCCAAGTTTGCTCTAAACTTGTTGTAACTGTATCAATTGCTTTATCAGTCGTTGTAGTGGCTGTTGTCTTCAAAGACTCACCAGCTTGTTGGGCTGAGTTACTTAGAGAATTAACGCTTCCGCCCACAAAATCTTTCACATTTTGCCAGCGCTGTAAAACTCCATTAGGTAAATGTATATTTATTTGGGATGTCATAAAACATTTCACCGAGGTTGAAATCTAACCCGCAACCCATCTTTTGGGCGATTAGTGGGAACCACAACTTCCTCTAAACTTTGATTGGGTAATATCTCCCAATGATAATTGCGTAGAAGATGAGCAGCAACAATCTTCATTTCCATTTTGGCAAAGGCTAGGCCAATACAGATGCGCGGCCCACCGCCAAAACCAACTAAACTAAAAGGATACTTTTTATGTTCTTGGCGCTGGGGACTGAAACGGTCTGGCTCAAACAGGTCTGGTTCAGAATAAATTTCTGCAATTCGGTGAGTAACTCCAATTGAATAGTATAACTGCCAACCAACAGGAACGTGATAACCTTTAAACTCAAAATCTTTAATTACGCCACGAAACCCGCCTCCGACAGGTTGATGCAATCTTTCAACTTCCCACAAAACCTGCTCTAAATAGGGCATTTTCCCTAATTGTTCTAAATCCAAGTCACCTTTACTTGCAAGTTGCAATTGTTCAACTCTTGCTTTTTCGAGTACTTCTGGATGACGGGCTAACTCTACACACAACCAAGTCAGCATCGAAGTAGTAGTTTCATGTCCAGCGAAGAGTAACAGCACCGCTTGGGCAATGAGTTCTTTTTCGCTGAGGCTATTACCATCTTCATCTCTAGCTTGGATTAACAAGCTGATGGTATCTTTTGTGGGGTTTTGCTGGCGTTCTCTGACAACTTGAGTTAGATGTTCTAAAATCTGATTACGAGCGGCTATAGCTTTACCAAATGTAGTAAATGGTAAGGGCAACGGGTTAATAGCAAACAGCCCATTGGTCAAGGTTGTAAACAACTCGCTCAGGCGCACGCATTCAGGCCCAGGACGCGTACCCAACAGCAATTGACTAGCAATATCAAATGTCAGCTGTTTAAATTCTGGAAACCAAGTAAACTGCTGTTTTTTCTGCCACTTTTGCAGATAACTACGTGTAATATCTTCCATTGTGGAGACATAATTCGCCAATGCTGGGCCGTGCAACGCTGGCATCATCAAGCGGCGGTTTCTGCGGTGTTCTTCTCCATCTTGCAGAAAAAGCGATTCACCCAGTAATGTCTTGAAATTATCAGGCCATCCCTCGCGCCAAGAAAATTTCTCCATTTGGCTTGACAAAACCAACTCTAACGCCTCCGGCCCGACCATCGCTACAGTCGGTCTGCCAAGAAGATGAGTTTTGAAGATAGGCCCATACTGGCGATAGCGCTTTTTAGCGAAATCGCGGTCGAAAAGAAAGGAGAGTGTTTCACCTAATACAGGTATACCAAAGCTTCCAGGAGGAATTTGATGACTTTTCATATCTCTAAGGGTAGCTATGAAAAAGTTAACACGATATTCCAACTCTGCTGCGTTAGCAAAGCTCGCCGTAGGCATCGCAGCACCCCAAAATATTCTTAGTACTTTCAAACATCTTTGTATCTTGCAGCCATAACCCAAAACCTGTCATCTGTCATTACATTTCTTAAGATTACATAATAAATTTACATAAATTTAATATTACTTTTTATTCAATAAAATTGCTGAACGTTAAGATGTTGTGGATCTATATGTTGAAAAGTCAAAATTCTATGCATCTGGATTTACCACAACTGATTAAATCACTCGGCTATTTTGGGGTCTGGGCGATTGTATTTGCTGAATCTGGCTTGTTAATTGGCTTTTTTCTGCCTGGGGATAGCTTATTGTTCACCGCTGGATTTGTTGCATCTCAGAATTTATTGAACATTTGGGTTCTGATAATTGGTGCTTTTATTTGTGCGGTCTTAGGTGACAATGTTGGCTATGTGACTGGGCATAAATTTGGCAGAAGACTATTTAATAAGGAAGATTCATGGCTGTTCCATAAAAAACATCTTGTGAAAACTCAAAATTTTTATCACCAGCACGGTAAAAAAACGGTTGTTTTAGCACGCTTTTTACCCATTGTACGGACTTTCGCACCTATCGTGGCTGGGATTGGTGCAATGCATTACCGCACATTTATGTCTTACAACTTAATTGGTGGCTTTCTTTGGACATTCGGCATTACTCTGTTAGGGTTTTTCTTAGGAAAATCTCTGCCACCTGAACAGGTAGATAAGTATTTGTTACCGATTATTGGATTAATTATAGTTATTTCTTTAGTACCATCGATTATTCATTTGGTACAAGAAAATAGAGCCAGCAAACGTTGAAATATCTTTTGGATTTTGTGTAGAGATTAAGTATATTTATTTACTGAGTTTTGCTAAAAGTTGGTGTTGTATGGCTAGACTGTCTAACGAATTAGAACGCTATTTTTTTGAGGAAGACCGACCATCAAAAGTAACTTTGGTAGAAATTCTATTGTTAGCAAAAGAAAGAATTTTTGGATTTTTGCTGGTTATCCTGTCTTTACCTTCTGCTTTGCCGGTTCCAGCACCGGGGTACTCTACTCCTTTCGGTATTCTGATTTTTCTATTAGCAATACAGCTAATTGCCGGTGCCAAAACCCCCTGGCTGCCCAAGCGGATGATGAATCATCCTATGCAACTTACAACAGTTCAGGGGTTTTTGAAAGCAGGGATTCCTTGGTTAAAAAGAATTGAAGCGATCGCTCGTCCTCGTCTAAGCTATATCTGTACTACCTTACCAGGTAGAGTGACCATTGGTATAGCGATCGCCTTGATGGCAATTTCCATGATGATTCCGATTCCAGGAACTAATACCCTACCGGCAATGGGAATTTTTGTAACTAGCTTTGGCTTATCGGAAGATGATGGTGCTATTAGCCTGGGTGGTTTAGTTATGTGCGTGCTGGGGGGCGTTTTAACGACTTCCATCCTAGTGGCATTGGTTTGGGGTGGTTCGAGTCTTCTTGACATTATCAAGACTTGGCTAGGTCGGTAAATAGCAAAATACTACTTGAGGAGAATGACACACAAACATGAGAGCTTGATAAGCTAAAACACATCTAAATTACATAATCACCCGTGAATGTCGTCCTTAGTCATTAGTCATTTGTATTTACAAAGGACAAGGGACAAATAACTAATGACAGTCTCCACCAGATAATGTGCAACTTGAATGTACACCAGCTTAATACCCTCATGACTTCCTTAAACATCAACCTGTATCTGTTCCTGGAAAATCTCCTATTTTTCCTAATTGCCACACTTTTTATTGTGGTTGTCAACTGGGGGTGGAAAAATACCAAGCCTTATACTCTACCTTTACCATTTCCCGGTTGGTATAAAATCTGGTTTGGCTCGGTGATACTGCTAGGAGTAGTGCCGCCATTAGTGGTCATGCTATTGTGGGGTGTATGGTGGGGCGATCGCACGGTCTTAATTGTGCTTGGTTGGTATTTTATCGTATTCGGGTTGCAAATCATCTCTGAAAGCGTGGCACTTAGGCAGTTGCAAAATGTTGTGTGGGTAATGGTTCCTTATATATATCTCCCTTACCGCTTCTGGCAGTTGTATGAGGGTTTGACGCTTTTGGATTCTACAAGCGAGTTGCAGTGGGTACGATATGTATTGATTTTTGAATTGGTGATGTGGATTGTTAACTACGCCATTGATGTATCTCAATTGCCGCGACTGTTTCGTTGGGAAGTACAATCAAATGACGTGAGCTAGGGATTAATCGCAGAATTAGCCATTTTTACTAAAGAAGTGCGATCGCCTGCTTTTAACCCAAAAACATATTGCACACCCTGTTGTCTCCAAGTCAAGGTAGCATCTGAGCAACCAGCACCACAAGTAAAATCTACAAAATAACCAGTAATGCCCTTAGCTAAGGATACACGTTTCCCAGTCAGGCTGGGTGTTTTGCGGGTTATGGCTTCAGCAGAAACAACGCCTAAACGACAGGCAGAAGCACCATTACAGTCTGGACTATAAGCCAGTAAAATATCATACTTTTTTTGCGTAGCAGCTTCTATAGTTGCGTAAATTGGATTTTCGCCATCCGACTCAGGAATAAACTTCGGTAATAAAATCTTAATCTGAGTTTTTTGCTTTAATTTAGGCATAATAAATTTAAAAACTGGGTTTACCTGAGTTTTACTCTGCTGCACTATCAATTGGGGCTGGTTGTTTATATTGGCTATGGCTGACTTGTGAAAGCTGCTGACACTGACTAATAAAAATACGGCACACACAGCACTAGTATTTCTAAAGTTTAAAATCATCTTTGAAAACCTATTCGAGCGAAAGTACTTATTTGTAATACCCAGTTTTAGTATAAAAATACGCATTTAACAGATGAAGCGATCGCTGGGAATAAGAAATACAATATTAATCAGTCATAACGGCATATATGGCAGCTTCACTCATTTCTGGGAGACGTTCATAATCCTTACTGAGACGACGGTAGTGGTTAAACAAACCAAATCTTCTTTCTACTACTCAACGTTTGGACAAAACTTTCTATTCTTGCTCAGTACGCCGTATGACTTCAACATGAGCTTGAATCATCAGCTAAACTGAAAGCACTTTCTTTATCAACGTCATAACCGGAATCAACCCAGATAACTTCGTTTATTGGTTGTGGCAAATTAATCCTCAAGGATTTCAGCAAATGTGTCGACAACTTCCCCAAAGAGTGCAGCAAATATGTCCGACTAAGAAATAGGTTATACAGAAATATTCTAATGTTGATGAGAAATATTCCAGCCTTGATAAGGAATATTGTAATGTTAATGAGAAATATTACAATATTCCTTATAGATATTGTAATGTTGATGAGGAATGTTGCAATCTTGACAAGAACTACTTGTACATTGAGAGTGACGGAGAAAAAAGTGGCGATCGCTAATGGGTTAATCTAGATTAGCGATCGCACCACAAGTACCTCTACATCACATCTTGCACCCACCCACGCGGTAACTAGGAATGTAACTCACTAAATATGCGATAAAGTTAGGGTGTCACAACCTGCTCCCACCACAGGAAAGATGGATATTGCCCTAGTAATTAAAACTATTGCTACTGCTACTGTTTCTTCAATCATAAATGCAGTTCAGCGTAAAAGAATTGTAGTTGAAATTAAAGAAAAGTTAAGAATTAATTCAGTACAGCCTCCAGAAAAATTTGACGATGTTTATGCTCATGCTTTAGCAGAGTATTGTCAGAAAATCAAGAAGGATTTTGATGAAACTCAACTTGCGCTTAACCTGAAGTTTTTTGATAATCAAATAATAAAAAAGATTTTCTGGGAAACTTTTACATCAGTACAGACATCAGATTTCAATTACGAAGAATGGATTTCATTAAGAAATGAGGCACAAAAAGACAGAATAGATGTTTTACAGGTTCAGGAATTCCATCAAGCTTTTGTCAATATAGCAAAACGCTCTATCAATCCAGGGAAACTTATAACTAACGTAGAACTTCAAGAACACCTGAATAAATCTACAGAACCTGTAGAACAGTCGATCTATCCAGATGAGTTTAAGGCACTAATCGAAGAAAAAACTAAGGTATTTTGCGGACGGGTATTTGTATTTAAGGAGTTTGATGATTTCCTCAAAAGGCATACCAAAGGTTATTTTACCGTAATTGGGGATGCGGGGATGGGAAAAAGTGCGATCGCGGCCCAACTCGTCTTAAAATACAAAGCTATCTGCTACTTTAATATTCGGGCAGAAGGTCGCAACACACCAGACCAATTTTTACAAAGTATTCGTCAACAACTGATTAATCGCTATCATTTACAAAATGCAGAGAGTGATAATTTACCTACTTTGTTGACTAAAGTAAATAAAAAATTTGCAGATGGTGAAACCTTGCTAATTGTAGTTGATGCACTCGATGAAGTCGAACAATCAGGGTCAGGAAATCTTTTAAATTTACCCAAGAATCTGCCAGAAAAAATATATTTTCTGCTAACTAGGCGACGCTATGCCGAAAGTGAAAAGCGCTTGTTAATTGATGAAGAAGAGCAACTGTTGGATTTAACTGCGAATAAATACAGGGACTCGAATCGAAATGATGTTATAGAGTACATTAAGAAATGTATCAATGATGAGCCAGAGGGTCAGAGTTTGAAGGCATGGATTCAACAACGCAACATTCAGCAGCTATATTTTGTTGAGCAGGTAACAATAAAAAGTGAAAACAATTTTATGTACCTCTCCTATGTTTTACCAAGTATTGCTAGAGGAGATTATAAAGACTTAAAAAGTTTAGGAGAATTACCTGAGAAACTTCAGGGTTATTATGAACAGCATTGGAAGCAGATGGATATGGATAGAAAAAATGCGATTATCCTCTGTGTACTGGTTGAGGTAGGTAAACCTATTTCTTGTGAATCCATTGCCCGCATCGCTCGTCGAGATGAATTTGATGTTTTGGCTCTTTTGAATAAGTGGCTGGAATTCTTGAGAAAACAACAATTCTTGAGAAAAAAACAAGAAAATCAGGAAGATTCCCATTCAAAACAAAAAGAAAATCAAGAATATTACTATTCAATTTATCACCAAAGTTTCGCAGATTTCCTCCGTAATCAACCAACATTAAAAAGAGAAAAAAAGAATAATATTGATTGGCCAGAGGTTCAACTTCTTATTTCTGATTATAATGATCAATTGTGGAAAAACCTAAAATCAGGTAAGAGTGAAAATGAGTAGTTTTGCTGAGAGATTTGCCCAGTTATCTTTAAGCAACCAGCGAATTTTTCTCATTGATCCTAGTGTGAAAGCAAAAATAGGAGAGTGGGAAACACTTTATAATAGACTGACTGATTTTGATTTTATTGATGCGAAAGTCAAGCATTCTGATTTTGGTGTGCAGTCACTAATTGAGGATTATGATTTAATTAATGACTCCGAACTGTTAAACAAACCAAAATATAATGCAGAGCAAGTAGAAACGCTGAAATTGATTCAAGGAGCATTGCGACTTTCAGCGTTTATCTTAAAAAAATATAAAATGCAACTGGCAGGGCAATTGTGCGGGCGAATGCAGCACTTTGATGTACCGGAAATTCAAGTAATGCTCCAAGTAGCAAAGCAGCAAGTTATCCCTTGGTTGCGTCCGTTAACATCTAACTTAATTTTCCCAGGCGGAAGTTTACGTCTCACCCTTACAGGTCATAGCGGCAGGGTAAATGCAGTAGCCATTACCCCCGATGGCAAGCGGGTGATGGTGATTTCTGCTTCAGATGACATGACACTCAAAGTCTGGGATCTAGAAACTGGCAAAGATGAGCGGACTTTTCAGGGTCATTGCGACTGGGTAAGAGCAGTAGCTATCACCCCCGATGGCAAGCGGGTGATTTCTGCTTCAGATGACATGACACTCGGACTCTGGAATCTAGAACCTGGCGAAAATGAGCGTTGCCAGGATCATAGCAACCGGGTAACAACAGTAGCCATCACCCCCGATGGCAAGCGGGTGATTTCTGCTTCAGATGACATGATACTCAGACTCTGGAATCTAGAACCTGGCAAAAATGGGCGTTTCCAGGGTCATAGCAACCGGGTAACAACAGTAGCCATCACCCCCGATGGCAAGCGGTTGATTTCTGGTTCAAATGACAAGACACTCAAAGTCTGGAATCTAGAAACTGGCAAATATGAGCGGACTTTCCAGGGTCATAACAGCTGGCTAACAGCAGTAGCTATCACCCCCGATGGCAAGCGGGTGATTTCTGCTTCATGGGACAAGACACTCAAAGTCTGGAATCTAGAAACTGGCAAATATGAGCGGACTTTCCAGGGTCATAGCGACCGGGTAACAGCAATAGCCATCACCTCCGATAGCAAGTGGGTGATTTCTGCTTCAGATGACAAGACACTCAAACTCTGGGATCTAAAAATTGATAAAAATGAGCGAACTTTCCAAGGTCATAGCGGCTCGGTAACAGCAGTAGCCATCACCTCCGATGATAAGTGGGCGATTTCTGCTTCAGATGACAATACACTCAAACTCTGGAATCTAGAAACTGGTAAAGATGAGCAGATTTTCCAGGGTCATAGCGACCGGGTAACAGCAGTAGCCATCACCCGCGATAGCAAGCGGGTGATTTCTGGTTCGGATGACAAGACACTCAAAGTCTGGGATCTAGAAACTGGTAAAGATGAGCAGATTTTCCAGGGTCATAGCGACCGGGTAACAGCAGTAGCCATTACCCGCGATAGCAAGCGGGTGATTTCTGCTTCAGATGACAATACACTCAAACTCTGGAATCTAGAAACTGGTGAAAATGAGCGAACTTTCCAGGGTGATAGAAACCGGGTGACAGCAGTAGCCATCATGTCCAATGACAACTGGGTGATTTCTGCTTCAGATGACAATACACTCAAATCCTGGAATCTAGAAACTGGTGAACATAACCAGACTTTTCTCCAAGGTTATAGCGACTGGGTAACAGCAGTAGCTATCACCCCCGATGGCAAGCGGGTGATTTCTGCTTCATGGGACAAGACACTCAAAGTCTGGAATCTAGAAACTGGCAAATATGAGCGGACTTTCCAGGGTCATAGCGACCGGGTAACAGCAGTAGCCATCACCTCCGATGGCAAGCGGGTGATTTCTGCTTCAGATGACAAGACACTCAAACTCTGGAATGTAGAAACTAACAAATGTGAGCGGACTTTCCAGGGTCATAGCGATCGGGTAACAGCAGTAGCCATCACCCCCGATGGCAAGCGGGTGATCTCTGCTTTAGATGACAATACACTTAAATTCTGGAATCTAGAAACTGAAGAAGAAATTGCCACTTTTACAGGAGAGTCCCCATTTTTTTGCTGCGCTATTGCACCGGACGGGGTAACTGTTGTGGCAGGGGAGTCATCAGGGAGAGTGCATTTTTTGCGGTTGGAGAATGTTTAAAAAGTATGAACACTTCACCTCGACCGCCAACGCCAATCAATTCCCCCTCATACCCAACAGAGTTTCAACAAGTCATTCTCGAAAAAAGTCAAAACTTTGTTGGTCGCGCCTTCGTCTTCACCGCTATATCTAACTTTCTCCAGCGTTACGATCGCGGTTACTTTACCATAATTGGCGCACCCGGTAGCGGCAAAAGTGCCATCCTCGCCAAATACGTCACAGAAAATCCCCAAGTTCTCTATTACAACGCCCAACTCCCAGGCAAAAATCGCGCTGAGGAATTTATTACTAGTATCTCCACACAAATTGAGACAGAAAATTTTACGTCTCTACATTCCCTGCTTCAGCAAGTCAGCGATAAACTAGAACCTCAGCAAAAGTTTATTATTGCTATCGATGCCTTAGATGCTGTTAACCACACCGACCAAACAAAAGGCTCAAATCTCTTTTA
Source organism: Nostoc sp. PCC 9305 (assembly GCF_963920915.1). NCBI lineage: Bacteria > Bacillati > Cyanobacteriota > Cyanophyceae > Nostocales > Nostocaceae > Nostoc > Nostoc sp. PCC 9305. The sequence goes on along the minus strand of NZ_CAWUDN010000167.1, from coordinate 732 downwards.
TCTTCCCAGATATCTGCCGCGTGGGGTGTATTTCCTTCTTACCCGCCGTCCATACCTGCGAAAACAATCCGGTTTGTTGATAGAAACACCTTTTCAAATTCTTGACTTAGCAACATACCCACAAGAAAACCACGAAGATATCCAAGCATACATTCGGCGGTATGTCAACAATGACGAAGAACTCACAGCAGAGCTAACCGCCAAAAGCGAAAACAATTTCATGTACACTTCGGCATACTTCGACTGCGCTCAGTACAAGAAGCTCAGTGACCATCTCAGTCAGATATTACCTGCTACTTTTGAGAAGTTTGATGGACTTCCCCCTGGTTTAGAGGCGTATTATCAACAGCATAAGCACAAGATGATTCCCCCTAATTCCTCAAGTCAAGAGAAGGAATTTAAATCATCTGTACTGAATGTGTTAGTGCAAGTTTCATCAGTCGTATCAGCAGAAAGCATTGCTAGTACAATTGATGCTGATGAATACGATGTTGAAGAAGTTCTGGAAAATTGGCGTGAGTTTTTAACACTCCAGGAAATTGATGGAGAAATCCACTACAGTCTTTATCATTCCAGCTTTCGAGATTTTTTAAGCAAGCAAGTAAATTTTGGTTAGACTCTATAGCGCTTCGGTATTGAGTCGAATAAAGACCTAACCCCCAACCCCTTCCCTATAAGGCTATCCATTACCCGCATCTTTCTTAACAAACAGACAAAATACTTAAAATTAGA
>NZ_CAWUDN010000166.1:0-11989 GCF_963920915.1 Nostoc sp. PCC 9305 | reverse complement strand
GGATCTAAACGCTGTGAGGCAACTCTCAAAGACTTGTGTATACACCGTAGCCGCTTGCGGGGTGGGGTGTAATGACTGTGGTTAGCAAGCCCTAATTATGCGGACATGATATTATGCCCTCATAAAAGTTTGCGGATATTTCTTATAAACAAAGATAAATTTGCAAAATCCTAATATACCAAGGGTATCGCCCCGCGCATCTGACGCAAAGAATTTATACAAGCAGGACAATCACAGCCAAATAAGTCGATTGCCACATTGCTTTCTTCATCATTGAACTCCAGCATGGGAGCATCTTCTTGAGAAAACTCTATTTCACGTTGATAGTTAGGAATTTGAGCCAATACGGAAGCTCTGGCACATACTAAACCCACTTTATGTTTATTGCGTATACAAGATAGACGATCTGTGATTTTGGCTCCTGGTTCTGGCTCCATAGCTTGTGCGTGATTCAGCATTACTCCCATAGAGAGAAGAGAGCTAATCAGCACTGGAGAAGAAAGCAAACTCAGTATGAATTTGTTCATTGGTTTTCTTGAAAAACAATCTCGATTGCTCAGATTATCCGATTAAATCTTACAGTGCAAGTAAATGTGTATCAGGAATAGCCCAAAATCCAGATGTAGAGATGCGATTTATCGCGTCTTTGCAATTTATAATTTTCATCAAAAAGCCTTAACCGAGCCGTATTGTCATATAACGCAAGTCTGTTTCTAATAACGTCAAAGCAGAAGTTGCTACAGGCTGCGCGAAACACCCAAACGTGAAGGCAGAAGCTCTTACAGAGAAGACGGAAGTTGCTACAGACTACGCGAAACACCGAAACGTGAAAGCAGAAGCTCTTACAGGGAAGACGGAAGTTGCTACAGGCTGCGCGAAACACCGAAACGTGAAGGCAGAAGCTCTTACAGGGAAGGCAAAACAGAGAAGTTTATTGGTAGACAAAGAGTTTTATATCCCATTGTCATTTGGAAACCTACTCAGTAATAATAGAATCTTCAACAGAATCTATCAAGAATTAAAGAGGTTGATAAGCTGTTCCACATTTAAATTGCATAATTACGGCGGGCAAGATGCCCACCCCACAAGAGTTATATAAATTTTAGATATGCAAGCTAGATGTGGTTGAGCTTAGTCAAAGCAGGTGTTTTTTGAGCGCTATTGATTGCCATGTTTATCTTCAACAAAAAATATTTTTATCTCACAATTTTACTATTTTTAATAGAAATATGTATTGCTGTTTTTGTCAATGATAGTTTCATTCGTCCTTTTATCGGTGATGTTTTAGTAGTTATATTAATTTATTGTTTTGTCAAAGCTTTTTTGAATATACATTCATCCATCGTCGCTTTATCAGTTTTTGCCTTTTCTTGTGCAATCGAAATTCTGCAATATTTTAATTTTGTAAATAATTTAGGATTACAAAAATACAAGATTCTGGCTGTTGCTTTGGGAAGTGTATTTGATTGGAAAGATATTTTTGCTTATGCAATAGGTATCATAACAATCCTATGGTTGGAAAATAGAACATGATTACTCGATCGAGTATTTCGCGGCGTTCAATAGGGAGAGTAAATTCAGGAATAATATTCTAAATTCAATCATGTCTATCTCCAATACAAATCAGTATAGGAGCTATGATTTGGTTGTTAACCCAACTGACTACAAGATTATTTTCTTGGAACTAGGCTGCGTAGTTTACCGCCGTAGGCATCGCAGCCTAGTTGTGAAGACGTACAGTTTTATAACCTTTCCAGTCACAGGGTTGTCCAATTACTCCCTTACCTCATATTTCTGTGACAATCTTTTGGTCTTACTTATTTATTGTTGCTGGGAGAATAGAAACTGGGATGCATGGGTTTTCTTCGTTTTATCTGGATATTATAAAGCATCTCAAAAACTAATTTATTACCCATCACATAGTATTGAAATCGACGTTGGATAATATCGTTAAATTTAGAAATAAAATCATAAAAAAAACTTGGGTTTTTCGTGAGTTCTTTCAATGCTAATAACCATTTTCCTTCTTTGATAGAGAATGAAACTTGATAGTAAGCTAAATTTCTGTTGTAAACTGTAAGATTGTAAGACAGAGCACGCATTAAAGCTGGATTTTTTTTCACAGCTTTTTGCTGCATGAAAGAATAAGTAGCTATGCAAGATTGATTTAGACGTTTAAATGGGCTTTCACGTACAAGAGAAGAAGAGCGCGAACGGTAGAAATAATAGGCTTCTGGCACTAGAAAAAAGCGAGCGCCATTAATTAAGCATTTCATGTCAAGCCAAAAGTCCTCAGCTATACTTAGGGTTTCATCGTACTCTATGCTGTGTTTAACCAAAAATTCTCGTTTGAACATAGGCTTACTTAAACCAAGATGCAGCCCTGCTTTTCCATAGACATCAGTCTCTATGAAATAAACGATATCAATTTTGAGAATTTTATCTATATGTTCTCCACTTTCTTGAATCAAGGTACTCCAAGGAGATGTTGCACCATCTTTGATAAAATAAACATCATCTGCAATCATATCTGCATTTGCTTGTTCTGCTAGCAACACAAGCTTTTCTAATCTTTCATGAGCATACCAGTCATCTGAATCAAGAACAGCAATCCATTCTCCTTGGGCTGCTCTGATAGCAAGATTACGTGCAGCAGAAACCCCAAGGTTTTGTGGATTAACTATCACTGTAAGACGTGGATCGGTAAAACTCTTTGCAACTTCTACAGTTTTATCAATCGAACCATCATCGACAACGATAACTTCAAGCTCAGTGAGTGTTTGATTTAAGACTGACTCTATTGCCTTCTTAATATAAACTTCAGTATTGTAGGCAGGGATAATTACAGAGACTTTAGGATTCATGAAACTAAACTCCTGACTAATTACTACATGCTTAGATTACAATGTTAAAATTCCAAAGAAAATGTGTTGAAATAAGAATTCAGAAGTCCGAATCAAGACACTTAAGGATTTATTGGCATTCGCGTTAGCGTCTCTGAAAGCGAAACCTTTCGTAGAGAAGGAGCTTCGTTATCAATCGGGGATTTAGGCCCACTAATGAATTCTTACATCACCAAAATCTCTTGTTTTGTGAAGTTCTTAAACCTGATGATTCATCCGCTAGTTATACAGAATTCAGAATAAATTCTGACTTTTGAAACAATGTATTCTGTTTGATAATAATTTATTTTTTCATAGCGTAATCATCAATGATTTTTACTTATTTACATTACAGATAGGTGAGATATATTGGGATTTTCGTTTGAATGAACTACATACACGAGTTGTATCGTAACACAACTATGACTGCTGTTGTGAAAATTAAAAATTTTGACGATGTATCAGTTGCTGTTGCACGCTTTTGGGAACTTTTATGCATGTTTCTCAGATTTTCCTGTGTGTTGATAACCTGCTAATTGATGAATTGAACAAAAAGTAATGTTGAACACATTATCCACGCCTGCTTGTGTTCCGTTTGTGTGATGTACATCACACTCAAGAATTCCAACTCGCTTGATTTGTTTTATTTCTAAAGCATAAAGGGTAGCGATCGCAGCATTACAGAAAATGCAAAATCCCATCCCTTCATCTTTGAGTGCTTTAAAAAAAAAGTGCTTATCCTTATCCTTTTTTGCTCTCTTTGCTGACAGCGCCAATCGTGCCTATTCGGTATAGCGACGCGGCGTATAAACCCAGATATTACCATCGCGGCGCTTGATGGTTCGGGTTTTTGTGGAACCAACGAGAATAATTGTCCGCATATCAGCGCTTGCTGGCGTCAACTGCTCAAGTGCGATCGCTTTTACTGTTTGTCCTGGCCGACCGAGATTCCGGGCCAATACTACTGGTGTATCTGGTGTTCGATGTTGCAGCAAAATATTTCTCGCTTCTGCCAGTTGCCAAGTACGCTCTTTGGAAACAGGATTGTAGAAAGCAATGACAAAATCAGCCTCAGCAGCAGCGGTAATTCGTTGTGCGATCGCAGACCAAGGTTTTAAGATGTCAGAGAGGGAAATAGCGCAGAAGTCATGCCCAAGAGGCGCACCAATGGCTGCTGCTGCTGCCTGCATTGCAGAGATGCCTGGGGCCACATGAATGTCGATACTGTCCCATTCAGGTTTAGCATAGCGATCGCACACCTCAAAAACCGCTGTTGCCATTGCATAGATACCGGGATCGCCAGATGAAACTACAGCTACATATCGCCCAGATGCAGCCAAATCAAGGGCCATCTTTGCTCGTGCTTCTTCTTCGCGGTTGTCAGACTCATGCCGTTGCTTGCCATCAGCCAGAGAACCAATTAAATCTAAATAAGTTTTATAACCCACTAGGTCGGTTGCCGACTTGAGTATCTCCTTCACTTCGGGAGACATCCACAGCGAACCACCAGGGCCCGTGCCAATAACCGCTAACCGTCCGCGTGGCTGACCAATGGTGTTGGGATCAATTACTTGAGGGGCAATAGCGATCGCAATGTTAGGAGAAGGAGAAGATAAAGGGGATGTACCTGTGGCGGCGATCGCTGCGGCTTCGGCGGGGCTATAACCTTGTGAAAGTAGATTTTCTAGCTGATTTGGGGTAAAAAAGCGGGTGGGTACTCCCAAGGCGCTAGATACGGCGTGGATTGTGGGATCGGCTGCGGCGGTGATGGGTGCAAATATCCCGGCGACTGATGCTGTTTCTAGTTTGGCATCAGCTAGTAGCTGTTGTACTAAAGCTACTGCATCATCAATCATGCCACTAATTGCGATCGCGATCGTTGCTGGATGATAGACAAGACAGTTGGTTGTAGGAGTCACCAAACGTTCTGTAACTTGGATGGTCAAATCTCCCTTGGGATCTATCGGTAATTTACTATCACTCAACCAAGGTGCTATTCCTTCGAGATTAACTTGCGCCCCAGCTAGCACATCTGAGATAAATTTCTTCGCATCGTCTGGGTTGGCTAAATGGTATCCAGGGGGAGGAGATAACAGCGTTGTACCTAAACGTAAATCGCCTGTGGTCGTAATTGCAGGTTTGACATCAAGGGCTTCGGCAATGCGGCGAGCCAAATCGTTGACTCCACCAAGTCCGCCCAAGAGAGGGACAACAGCACTTCCATCTTCAGCCACAGCTAGCACTGGTGGTTCCTGTCGTTTATCCGAGATTACCGGAGCTAACGTCCTAATTAAAATGCCGGCGGCACAAATGCCAATCAGCGGTCTTCCCTGCATAAATAACTCGCGCAGCATCTCGCCAAAATTCGTGAAGCTGACATCAACTTCCGATGTGCGACCCTCTAAACCGTATAGTGTTGCCCCTGGTAAGACGCTGATTATTTTGCGTGCTACTGTCACGCTATTTTGACCCAGTATTACAATGGCAGGTGCAACATTCATCATCATAAATAGATATCTTGCAAAATTTGATATCCTTCAAATGAAACCACAGATTTAGACATACAGCGACTTCATATTTACAAGCTTGGAGAATTAAGCGTGTGATGTTTATGACGGGCAACTTTTGGAGAGCCTACGCTAACGCTTACGCGCGTGCTGTTTTCAGCATAGCTGTTAAAAACCTATTTTGGGTTTATCCTATATTAGGTTTTAGAATTTAAATGAGTTTAGCAATATGTAATAGCTCTCATTGAGATCGAATAAACCATCGCCAGAAAAAAGGCAAGCTAAAGTGCCTAAATCAGTTTTCAGCGAAGATTACAATCGGTTTCGCCAGTTACTTATAGAAGCGCGGAAAGCTGCAAAGCTCACTCAAACAGAGTTGTCAGCAAAGCTAGAGCTTCCACAATCTTATGTATCAAAGTATGAACGTGGAGAGCGTCGTCTTGACGTAATTGAATTTTTACAAGTTGCCCAAGTTCTTGAAATCGATCCGCTTGCTTTTATCAAAGAACTGTTGAAATACCAAAAGGAGACATAATAATCATTATTCAATATGTTGATTTTAACGCAGCAGATACAATAATTAATACTCAATACCAAAACGAATGGCATGATATTAGTACTACTCTCACTAGAATGCCTTTGCACATCAAGGCTTCAGATCAAGCTGGAATTCAAGGTAATGCAATATTCGATCCAGTAGGTACGAACGAATATATTAAAGCTGCTTTTATTCATGATGGTTGGCAATCAAATATTCCTATTCCAGCACCTTATAGATTTTTAGGTACAGATGTTGATTTTGCTAAAACTGGCATTATCATTGAAATTCAATTTTCTAACTATCCCTTTCTACTCAATAACACTTTGCGCTCAGAATTGTTCTTCAAAGCTAAAACTGAATTTATTGGATACCCGACTAATTTGGTAATTATAGTAACAAAGGCTCTGATGTTTCCTGCCTCCAATAGCACTCTTTATTACGAGCAAGCTGTTAATCAATTAACAGCTTTGGCTAAAAACCAAGTTTTTGATGTACCAATCAGACTGGTTGGATTATTTGAACAACAAAATACAATAGTTCCTATTATCTGGACTGAGTATTTATCTAAAAGATATTCTAGAACTGTAAATACTAGAGTTAGTCGCCAATGCCAAATTATTGCGGGACGTTCAGCCCGTAGTCGTTGTCTAATTAACTTATTGTAAAAATTAATCTATTAAGTCCATAATCTCAATTCGATTTGTTCTACTTCTTCTACTTGTTTTACCATTTGATTTTGTAAAGGGGTCGTTTTCCCGTTTCCATTAAGCTTTGCATCTACTGGAATCTCTTCACCTCTTAGATTAGCTGCAAAAGCAGATTCTTCATAGATTAATCTATCTTCCATTTCTTGCAAGTGATACTCTTCTGGATAAATTTTTGCTTTGCTGCGTTCTGAAGCTTTATTTCCTACTTGCACATCAAACTTAAATTTATCAATAGATTGACCAGTTTTTTCAACATAATCACGCAATGTTTTTAAATTTGGAAAACAACCATTTTTATCTGGATTGCCACTGAGACGACGCAACGCAACTTGATGATATTTCGGTTCAATTTCTGACCCGATAAAATGACGTTCATGATCTCTTGCAACTACTGCCGTAGTACCAGCTCCCATAAATGGATCTAAAACAATATCATTTTCGTTAGTTGTAGCTAATATAATTCTAGCTACCAAGTCTTCTGGAAATTGGCAGGGATGTATAGTTTGTTCTTCATGATTGTGTTTAACATTCCGAAACAGCCAAATATCACCAGGATTTTTACCTTCTGGATTGCATGAAAGTTCCCCCTTTCGATTCCCTCGATAATGTTTCTTATTTTGATATTTTTGGGGAACTCTAATAGTATCTAAATTAAATTTATAGTTATCTGATTTAGTAAACCAAAGAATAGTTTCATGTCTACAAGAAAACTTTTTCTGGGCATGAAGACCATGTTGCCTAGCCCATATAATTCGGTTGCGAGGAATTAATCTGCATGACTCTAAAATCGGAAAAAAGCGAATATCCAAAGGAATCAGCATTCCTCGGTCAGAAAAAGCACCAACTTGCCAAAATAGCGAACCTGTATTTTTGAGAATCCGGCTACATTCAACCAGAACGGCTGTTTGTTCTGCCAAATAAATCTCAAGAGCTTGCCTTGATTCGTATTCTTTGCCTAGATTATAAGGTGGAGAGGATACAACTAAATCAACACATTCATCTGGCAGATTACTCAGCAGTTGTAAGCTATCCTCTAAGAGAATCTGGTCTAAGGGTAGATTCTCTCTATTAGTCTTCATTACGATACCTACCTTGCAAGTAATAATAGGCTTTCGTTATCATAACCTATTTTAGGTTATTAGCAAATTATTAAGAAAAATATCAATAGTAAGTCAAATATAATACCATACTTACTTTAACAATCTACCTTGCTGCTGTAGACATACATACCTAAAGGCGATGGAGAGGCGATCGCATTCTCTCAAAAAAGTGCGATCGCTTGTTAAATTAAGGATTACAAACTCCTAACATCTGACTGGAAATTAGAACTCCAACCAAAATCCAAAGAATTTCATCCCTAATCCCCAGTCTCAACTCTATTAGCTTTACGTTCTTTCAGTACTTGATCTAGTAAGTTTCTAGCAGGTTGTGCTTTAGCCAACGCTACTTGATGGTCATTATAAGCACGAACAAGGCGAGAAAGACTGCTCACACCTGTCTTGAGTTGCTCAAGTTCTTCACCAGCAACTAGTTCTCCATCAAGCATCCGCCCAATCAACGGTTTAATATCGCCCACTTCCTGCCGGACTTTTTGGAGCTTTTCTAAAGAACTCAGTAAGGTTTTTAGTGAGTTCAATATGTCGTCAATATCTTGGGCATCTTCCACTGGCTCAGGTGGATTTTCAATTGTTATCGTATCTTTGTCTGAAGCTGTAGGCAATTCCTCTACAGACGTTTCACTTGTAACCCCGTTTGACCGTGCCATCAACGCTTCCTCAAGGAATTTTCCTCAGTGTATCGCTGATTTCAAGTTGCCAAAGATAGTATTGTTATAATTCGTTAAATAAATACTTGTACAAATTCAACTGTACGTTGCGATCGCGAAAGCAAAGAATTCCCTTAGCTACGGCCAACATATAAACACAGCAATAATGATTGATTTTGAACCTTGGGACAGGTTGTTGCGTCAGTATGTCGATCGAGAGGGTCGTGTAAACTATATTGCTTGGAAAACTGAGCAACCTCAAGCGATCGCAAATTGGTTGTCGAGTCAAAAAAATCTGGCTTTTACATCTAATAGCAACACTTCTGATCAATTAGCATTGTGGATCAACCTTTACAATGCGTTCACCATTTCGGCAATTTTGGAGAGATACCCGCTTGAGTCAATTCGTCCGCGAATCTTAGGCATTCCCAACTGGCTGGCTTTTTTGTGGTTCTTCCAACGTCGTGCTTATTATATATTTGACGAACGTTATAGTTTAGCCCAAATAGAAAACCAGATTCTGCGGAATCAATTGCAGGAGCCACGAATTCATTTTGCAATTGTCTGCGCTTCGGTTGGTTGCCCGTTACTGCGTGCTGGAGCTTATTTTCCTCAACAAGTTACTCAGCAGTTAGATGAAGATACCCGTCGCTTCATTAACAATCCTGAAAAAGTCCGTTATGACTCAGATAGTAAAACGCTCTACTGTAGCAAAATCTTTAAATGGTATCGTCAAGATTTTCTGAAGGTCAAATCCTCTATTCCAGAATATATCCGCTCCTACCTAGAAATAGACTTGCCAATAAATGCCTCAACGCCGATTTCCTATCTCTATTATGACTGGAGCCTGAATCAGCGAATATCTTGATAAAATTGTTTGAGATAATTTGCATCAACGCCAATCCCCCACAAAAAACCGATATAAAGGTAGATTGCGTTTGCTTTCCAGCTACCCCATTTTGCGACACGACGATCTGAAGAGTGAACAATGCGGTTTACCAGATAAATACGTCCTTTTTTAACTAATCTCAGGCATAAATCTCCATCTTCCATAATCGGCAATGCCTCATCAAATCCGCCGCAATCCCAAAAGTCAGTGCGACGACAAAACATTACCTGATCTCCAAACAACAGGCGCAATCCTCGAAAAAACAGGTGAGGCTTAAATAGCAGTGGCGCGTAGTAGGTTTTTAGATAATTATGTAGAGAGATGCCCCAGCGAGTTGTTTGAGATCCACTCATCAGAGAAATGAACCCCCCACAAGCAATGGTTGACTCTGCTAGAGTTTTCTCTATTACAGTGATTAGGTCATCCGGCACCCAAGTATCTGCATGAAGAAAGCAAAGAATATCTCCAGTTGCAGCCGATGCTCCGTAATTCATCTGAATAGAACGCCCGCGTCGCTCAGATGAGAGAACTTGTACGCCTAGCGACTGATTGAATGACTCAAAGCATTGTTTTGCAACTGCCACTGTCTCATCATCGCTGCCACCATCTACTACTATCACTTCAAAAGCAGGCGGATTAAGTAAAGTCAATTGGCGCAATGTCCGCTCTAAGCTAACTGCTTCGTTTAAAGTAGGAATGACAATCGAAACTTGAGACATGCAGCTTAAGTAGTTTTATCGTTGCTTTTATTCTACTTACGAATGGCACTAAGAAAAGCCCAAAGACTTATTGTATCCTCGTTCCCAGCCTCCAGGCTGGGAACTAGTTCCGAGAGGCTCTGCCTCTTGTCAAGAAAGAAGAGGCGGCAGCCCTCCGAGAATGGTTTCCCAGCCTGGATGCTGGGAACTAGTTGGGGCAAGGGCTGTATCTTGACTTAGTGCCATTCATTCTACTTGCTTAATGTTGACAAGCTCTTAGTCCAAAGTTCAACACTCCTGAGTATGGTAAGTAGCTTTTAGTAATTTTCCCCATATTGCATTGTAAGGATGTACAACCTTTGCCAGATGCCCATTTTGAAAGATCGGCCTACCTTCGTTTGCCCACTGAAAAATTCCACCATTCAAGTTATAAATGCACTTAATCCCGGCTTCATCCAGTTTTTGGGCTAATTTTGCGCTCCGGTAGCCAACAGCACAGTACACAACAATTAGTCTATCTTTTGAAGCTGTTGCAATTGCTGCTAAGTCCTCTGTGAGAGGATCTATGCGTACTGCTGTTTCGATATGACTTACTGCATACTCAGTCTGACTTCGTGCATCTAGTAATAATGGACGGGGCTTTGCAGAATCTGATAGTAATTGAGCTAATTGGTTACAATCAATTTCCTCAACAGCAGGAAACTGAAATCTAATCAGAAGTTTAAGAAAGTTAAACATGAGCGATCGCACTTGTCAAAAGACTCTCTGGTTGAGAAACAATACTGACTGGGGCTGTGTTTAATATTTAATAGTAAAAAACAGGCGATCGCATTGGCATGAACCCTACAAAACAAATAGATAACTCATCAAGATTAACTTATTTACAAGTAAATATACTTATAATAATTACAGCATTTACTAATCACCTGCGATTATTTATGGCAATTCTTCAACTGATTGAACCCGAAGTTAAAAATCTGGGTGGTTTTTCTGCCCGCCGCAGTTTGCCATATCCTAATCGCCAAACGGTTGGGCCGTTTATCTTTTTCGATCATCTTGGCCCGTCCGTTATGCCCCCCAATCAAGGCATCGATGTCCGACCACATCCCCATATTAATCTGGCAACGGTAACTTATTTATTTGATGGTGCTTTGATGCATCGCGATAGTTTAGGTACTGTGCAGGAAATCCAACCAGGTGCAGTCAACTGGATGATAGCAGGAAAAGGGATTGTCCATTCAGAACGCTCACCTGACTTTGACCGTCACAAAGAAGCTACTATTCATGGTATTCAAACCTGGGTCGCCCTGCCTGTTGAACACGAAGAAATCGAGCCAACGTTCATTCACTATCCGGCTGAAATCCTTCCTACCTGGGAAGAGAATGGCGTTATCATCAAACTTATTGCTGGGCAAGCATTTGGCTATACTTCACCTGTAAAAGTTCTCTCACCTATCCTCTATTTAGATGCAGTGTTGTCTGCCAACACCCACTTCACTATCCCTACAGATTATTCACAAAGGGCAGTATACAGTGTCACTGAGGGATTGAGGATTAATGATGAACCGATGGAGCAATATCGTCTCGCTATTCTAGAGTCAGGCGATCGCATTGAGGTTTCTGCTACAACTGCTGCTCGATGTATTATTATTGGCGGTGAGCCGTTAGGTACACGCTACAAATGGTGGAATTTTGTCTCTAGCCGACCAGAGCGAATAGAGCAAGCTAAAGCTGATTGGCGCGACTCTCGTTTTGCTAGCGTGCCCGATGAAACAGAGTTTATTCCACTGCCAGAAGTGGTAACAGAAGCTAATCCTTTTTCATAAGTGTGTCAAAATAATTCGTAATTTATAATTCGTAATTCGTAATTATTTACCCCACGGCTGAAGCCGGAGGCTAAAATGCGGAAAAAATTGTTTTTTTCCATTAATAAATTAAGGGGCTTATAAGTAGAACGGCGTGGAAAAACCAAACTATGTAAAGATAAATAAATACGGAGA
>NZ_CAWUDN010000165.1:0-12031 GCF_963920915.1 Nostoc sp. PCC 9305 | reverse complement strand
GATTAACTCAGCCCTGCTGGGTCATTTTGTATGGCTTAGTCTAAACTCCAGTAGAAATCGATGCTTACTTAGCTCAACCAGCACAAAATGGAACCTTTGGCGCAGTTCTAGTTTTTCCAGAAATTTTTGGTATCAACAGTAATATTCGAGATATCACCGAACTAATCGCTAAACAAGGTTATGTAGCGATCGCTCCGGCGATGTATCAACGTATTGCTCCCGGTTTTGAGGCTGACTTTAGTCCAGAAGATGTTGGCTATAGCCCAGAAGCCTATCGGCTGGGCTTGGAATATTATCAACAAGTAAAATATCAAGAGATATTCAGCGATATTCAAGCTACCATTACTTACCTCAAAACTTTATCCAATGTCAAAGATGATGCGCTTGGTGCGATTGGCTTCTGTTTTGGCGGCCATGTTGCTTATATGGCTGCAACTTTACCCGATATCAAAGCCACAGCTTCGTTTTATGGTGGCGGGATTACCACTGCTAGTTATGGTGAAGAGACTCCAACCATTAATCGCACTTCAGAAATTAAAGGTACTATTTATGCATTTTTTGGTACAAGAGATGCATTAGTTTCTCAAGAAGAAAACGAGCAAATTGAAGCGGAATTAAAGAAAAATCAGATAAATCATCGTGTATTTCGATACGACGCTGGACACGGATTTTTCGCTGGATTCTTTAAAGATCGATACCCATTTTTAGCCCAGCACCCAAGTTATAACCCAGAAGTGGCTCCTGATGCTTGGCAACATGTTTTAGAACTGTTTCAAAATCACTTGTAATCCGGCTTGTCGTCAATATCGCACTCTTGTCCAATGAGTGCGATACTTTAGCCTTTAAGCTTTTGAGTTTTTAAGCAGTAATTGACAACCACATAAAAACGGGTTTGGACTTTCTATGCGATCGTCTACAACCACTTCAATGGGGAGCTTGCTGTTGTAAATCAATTCGTCATAATCCATCAATGCATCCCACTTGATTTTACCAGTTGGGAAGCCTAGCTGTGAAGAACTATCAGCTATTAACTCTTGCCATTTCTGAATTTCTGGATCTTGCGATTTGCAGTAATCAAGAATGGCAATCAAGGCACCAGGCTTAGTAACTCGCAGGATCTCTGCAAGGGCGCGGACTGGATCGCTAACGACACAGAGGGTAAATCCCGATGCTGCTGCATCAAAACTATTATCAGGAAAATCAAGATTGCAGAGATCCGATACCTTGAAGGTGATGTCTGCGGATACACGCTTTTTACGTGCTTCATCCATCATCTTCTCAGAAAGATCGACACCGACGACACTTACACCTTCAGGATAGGCTGGAAGATTAAGACCAGTTCCTACCGCAGCATCCAATACGGTTTGTCCTGGTTTGAGCTGCAAGGAGGCAATTAAGGGTTCGCGCTCGATGTGCCAGTAACGCTTCATAATTGCGTCATAATCTACCGATCCCCGATCGTAGGTTTCAATCACCTGATGTATTTGCATAGATTTTTAACAAGCAGAACTACTGATTTTAACTATCTGTTCAACTGTATAAGCTGTTAGCGCCGAAAATTTGTATATTCTTTTAACAATAAAAAAACTTCATTGTATACTCTCTTACCAACAAAATAAATTTATATATAGACAAATTCTCCGATATCCTTTGACCGAACAATATCTATAGCAGCCAAGTGACAAGAGCGGTTGGTGTATTATCCAAAATTGCGATCGCTCGCTCTAAACAGCAAATCATTATTCAAGCGTTCGGAAATTAACAAAGGTATTGTTACTAACAGTACTTTACAAGTCAATGAAGTACAGCCTCCTCAACTTGCAATCTGCTGTATAATCTAAAACTCTCTATATCTTCCTGTTCCCCCAAGCTTCAGCCATAATTCATAGTTCAACCATTCCTTAGTCCCAGGGGAATCTGAATGATAAACTCGGTTCCTTTTCCAGGAGTTGAGAAACACTCCAGTTTACCGCCATGTTTTTCTGTGACAATTTGGTAGCTGATGGACATACCCATTCCGGTTCCTTTGCCAATGGGTTTGGTGGTGAAAAAAGGATCGAATATTCGTTGCTGAAATTCTTGAGAAATACCAACTCCGTTATCAGCGATCGCCACTTCTAACCACGTTGAATTAACTACCGATGTGCGAATCTTAATTTGACTGGGATTTTCCTTAATTTCCTGATAAGTCAGCTTGGCATTATTTTCTTCTAAGGCATCAATCGCATTTACTAAAATATTCATAAATACCTGATTGAGTTGTCCGGCATAGCATTCTACTAGGGGTACAGTGCCATAGTCTTTAATCACCTTAATTTCAGGTTGTTCTGGTTTAGCTTTCAGGCGGTGCTGTAAAATCATCAAAGTACTGTCGATGCCTTCATGAATATCGACGCGTTTAAATTCCGCTTCATCAACGCGAGAGAAATTTCGCAGCGACAGTACAATTTGGCGAATGCGATCGGTGCCTACTCTCATCGAAGACAACATTTTTGGCAAGTCTGACTGCAAGAACTCTAAATCGATGTCTTCAGCAACCGTTTGAATTTCAGCAGCAGGGTAGGGATTATATTGCTGATATAACTGCATCAGTGCTAATAAATCCTGAGTATATTCCTGCACATGGGCGAGGTTGCCATGAATAAAGTTAACTGGATTATTAATTTCGTGTGCGACTCCAGCCACTAGTTGTCCCAGACTAGACATTTTTTCACTTTGAACAACTTGAGATTGAGTACGCTGCAATTCCCCTAATATATTTTTCAGTTCAGTGGTGCGTTCTTCTACCCGTTCTTCTAGTTCTTCTTTGCTTTTCTCTAAAGCAGTAAAAGATTCATGCAATTGCCCTGCCATGTGGTTGAAAGAGTTAGATAAGGTATTCAGTTCTCGAATACCGCTAGTTTCTACTGTCTGATTTAAATTGCCAGATGCCATTGCCTCACTTGCCCAATTCAGGCGCAGAATCGGGCGGACAATCCAATGGGAGGTAAACACGCCCATCACAGAGGCAACGACTAATGCCCCAAAACAAAGAGCGATCGTGGTGCGCGTGTTAGCGTTAATTTGGGACATAAATGTGTTTTCTGGCACACTCACTACCACCAGCCAATCCAAGCCATACTTGTCATGCCAAGGTATAACATTGACAAAATGCCGTTTTTTTTGCACCTCAAGTTGAAAATTTGTGTCTTGGGTGATAGACCCAAATCCAGAAGTTTGGAAGTGTCTGGCAACGTTCTGGATTATTGGGTCAGAACTATCGCTCGCTCGCAATCGTCGGATCTCTTGATTGGCCACGACAAAAGGCTTCTCCGTACCAGAACTGGCAATTAATGTGCCATCCCGTTCCAAAAGGAACACCTGCCCAGACTGACTAATATTCAAACTGCGTAAAAAATCGCTGAGTTTCAATAGGTGAATGTCTGTTGCAATCATTCCTAATAAGCGATTTTGCGAATCATAAATCGGACGACTAGCAGAGGCGCTGATGTAAGGCCCCGTTGGAAAATTTGCAGTCAAAATCTTTGCCCAAATAGGTTTACCAGCAGTGATGGGTTGGCTATACCAAGATTCAGTAAAATTGTTCCAAGTCCATTGAGTATTTATTTGAGTTCGATTACCTCGATTATCTGTGGCATAAGTGGAAGTATTATTGGGAAGCTTGGCAGTCCAATCATCAATGGTAATGGTTTTGCCATCATAACGAGCTGCTCCCAGCCCCTCACCCGTTGTTAGTCCAATACCAATATAAGTTAGGTCATAAGCCTGCATCTGATCCCAGAAATACTTGCCAAGGGTTTTGCGATCGCCCACATCTAATAGTCCCCTGCGAATAGCATCTGCGTTGATCTGATTAAGGGTTTGCGGAATGGAAAGATAAGACTTCAGGTGTTCATCCACGACATCGCTGGTGCGATCTATCAACTGTTCGGCTAGGTCGTTAACTGCTCTTTGTCCATTTTTAAAGGACAAATAACCTACTAAACTGACCGCTGCAAAAATTTGGATAAGGAAGGGAACAATAAGAACAATCTGTAATGGGAACGCCTTAGCTTTGCTGAGATAGTGAGTCTTCATTACTGGAAGCTGAAAGTTGTGCTGATTTGATTTGCTTCTATAGTTCCCAAGATGTTCGCATACTCACATTTGTTGAAATTTTTTTATCAAGTCAAAGGCGCTTTTAGGGTGGAATGGTACTTTCTTAGGCAAAAATTGCTGCCCAGATCCCCAACTTCTATCCTCCGGGTGTCTGCAAGCAGTCGGGGATCTAAATCCAGTGATTTAGTAAGTGACATTTAGATTTAGGGTGCGTTGCGGGGGTTCCTTTTCCTGTATTTGCCTTTAAGAGCAGGAAAAATCAGGTATTGCCCGCTCAATTGACTAACTCCCCGTTGTAGCAGCTGGCGCGACACAAAAAAATCAGAGTTTGAGATGTTCTAGATATTAGCGATCGCATCAGCACAAAATTTAGTTTTTTTTCATGTAGTTCCATGAGTTCAATTTTTAAATTTGGAGTAATTTATGCAGCAATTTCAAGTAACATCAGATAGTTTGAATATACGTTCAGCACCGATTGTTGAAGAAGCTAATCAAATAGCAACTCTTTCAAAAGGATATATTGTATCTAAAATAAAAAATTCGGATAATGACAAGTGGTGGAAAGTTGCAACTATTTTTGAAGGAAAAACTTTAGAAGGTTTTGTTGCTCAAAAATTCCTAAGTCCAGTCACAAAATTTGCGCTCAAGACTGTGCTTAAAATTGGTGAAATTCCTATTCTCCAGGCAAATGGAGAATCTGCATTTTTCTATGAAGCAGGGATGAGCATTAATGCTGATGGTGCGCCTAATGCTTATCACCCCGCAGATAGAGGGATTGATTTTTTGGCAAATGCTGGGTATTCAGATAACTGGTGGGCACTAGCTGTAGATAAAAACGGCAATCCATTTATTCAAAGTAGTACCGATCCATATCCTGGATACTATATTTCTACAACTGCATTATTCGACTCTGGATTTGTTAAACAAGATCCACGTCGCTATGTTGATTCAACAAAGATTCCGTATATTGTTCTTCCGGGAAATGGTGATTTTAGAAAGGCTACAGGCGTTAAGTTAGGAGATTTGGCAGTTGTTTACAACACTAACAATGAAAAACTTGCTTTTGCAATTTATGCTGATGTTGGGCCTAAAAACCAGATTGGAGAGGGTTCAATAGCTTTGTCTCATGCTGTGGGAAACGATCCATTAGTACAATCAAGAGTCAGGCGAGGAATTCCCAAGGATATCGTTTATATTGTTTTTCCGGGTTCTGGAAATGGACAGCCAAGAACAATTTCAGAAATAGAAGCTGAAACTAAACGGTTCTTTGAAATATGGGGTGGCGTAGAACGGATAAAGTCTCTATAAAATTAGACCTTTTGCAAAAGTGCTTTTTGCACTCTTGGGGAAAAGGGTAAAGGTTAAAGGGAAAGGGGACAATACAGAACCTTTCCCCCTTTCCCTTTTCCCGACAAATGCTAAGAAGTCTAGTGTACCTGATGTAAAATCTGAAGTGCGATCGCATCTAAGAGTTCGGTTGCAGCCAATACTTATCGGTTAAGGGGAAAAGGGGAAGGGGCAAAGGGAAAGAAAAAACCTTTAACCCTTCCCCTTTAACCTTTTCCCCAAACCCAATTCTGATCCCTGTTCCCTTCCTTTTGAGTAATAACCCACATCCTAAGTTGTCGCTGCTGGTTTCTTTCCATTCTTGCTCTCTATACTGGCAACGAATGACGGTTGCTCATCATTGAGAGTTGGCGACTCCCCTCGCAGTCCCTTACGACGCTGATTTTTAGGAACTCCTCCCGCCATCCCGTACTCCACACTGCTTTTGCCATATCGAGTCCCCACTGCCATTAACATGTGTTCTGTCATATCTCCCAACTCGCCTTCTGTTTCCAGCATTTCACGATACAATTTATCCAAGCTGGAAAGGGCACTGTTATATGCATTTTCTCTAGTTCGCATCGTTTCGATTAGAGTAGAAAAGGCAGGTAAAGTAAGTCCATTGCCTAAATCTAAATTTGGATCGATTGAGTTGATGCTAGCCGCACGACGCACTGCTTTTTCTAGCACTAGAGAAGTTCTTTTTCTCCGAGCCACGATCTACACCTTCTAATATAGTACGGTTAATATTCTTTACCTTAAAAGACTTACGTATAGTTCAGCCTGAGAGAATTCTGGCAAATCTGCAATGGTTTTTGCTACAAACGCGATATTTGTCATGAATGCGCGAAATACTGAAATGAGAAAGCAAACTGGGGTTTGAGAAAGTAAAAGCTGCTTTTGCTTGCGGAAAACACCAAAATGAGAAAGTAAAAGCTGCTTTTGCTTGCGGAAAACACCAAAATGAGAAAGTAAAAGCTGCTTTTGAGAAAGTAAAAGCTCATTTTACTTGCGGAAAACACCAAAATGATTAAGTAAAAGCTTATTTTGAATAAGTCAAATGCCATTTTGCTTACTAAATTTGACTTTATCTATATTTTTGGGCTGCAATGACTAGTCTTGATCGTTATGATGGTAGTGCGATCGCAAGCAAAACATAAGGCTTTTTTGGATCTGGAAAATGTAGCTGACGTTGATTTATAACACTAGCTTATATCATGTCCGCATAATTAGTTATGCTAACCACAGTCATTACGCCCCGCCCCCAACCCCTCCCGCTCTTCGGGAGGGGAGACAAAGCATAGCTTTGGCGGGGTGGGGTTCTTCGGGTTTAATAAGCAATCAAGCGGACATGATATTACCTACAATTAACTAAAGCTCGGTTCACCTAGAACCGAGCTTTAATTGAGATTTTATTTGATGATGACGATCGCGTTTAGAGGATGTTTTAAAAAAGCAAAGAAATATTACTTACGAGTTAGGTTAAGCAGTTCTTTGGGAGAAGCAAGTAAATCAATAGCCACGAAGTAAATTTGACCTTGAGGATCGAGTAAAAATCGCCAAGCAATATTCATCCCAACATTACCTCCAAACCAAGGAGTTTCCACCGTACCAGTAATTTTATGCTGTGTATAACCATCTTCTATGGTTTCCGAAACGCCTTTGGCTGGCTTCATCACTAACCCTTGTCCCTCATCTCGTAGATAAGAAGCGATCGCTTCTCGACCAACAATTGGTTTTTGGAATGGTGGTTGCAGCGCACCATTGTTAGCAAATAAAGCAACAGCAGCTTCAAAGTTATCTGCATTCATCGCTTCAATGTATTTCAGCACTGTCGGTTCTGTAACTCCCTCAATAGTAAATTTGGGACTTAGAGATGCACGTGGAAACTTAAAGTTTATGACTTCTGCCTGTTTGTTATCAGCCACAGACGGATCGAAGCCCATATTTACTACAGTATTGCGTAGTACAGTAATTTGCTGACTCTGATCGATTCTCTGAACAGCTTGTAGCACTGTTTTAACTTCAGTTGACATTTGATAGCCAACTGGCATAGGAGCAACGATGCCCTCTTTCATCCACTCGCCTAACTGCCACCAGAACCCTAGCTTGGCGTTAACACCAAAATATGCATAAGAACGGCTGATGGGAGTATCAGCATTACTCGCTAAATCTCTCATTAACTGCGTTTGTTCTTCATGAGACATCTGCTTAATGTCGTTGAATATACCTTCCATTAATTGGAGATTTGCTTTTCCGGGAGCGGCTGGAGTAATTGTACGACCTAGTTCAGCGTAGGCATACCAAAGAAATGCCAGTTGATCCTCAATGTTGAGTTTAGCAAACATTGCTGTAGTGGCTGGAACAGCATCTGCTACTTGAGTGCTAGAGAAAATATTGCGTGCGGACTCGATATTATAAGTCATGCTTGTTACCTTAAATATTTACCTGTTCAGTAGTTGCTTTCGGCTACATTTTGCAGCATGAGGGATAAATCTAGGGAATTTTTTCTGAATAACACAATTATCCCTAGATATCTAAATAGGACTTACGCAAAAACCCTCTCAAACTCTCATTCCTCCGTGAACTCTGCGCCCTCTGTGGTTCGTTTTCCGTTACCCGTGCGTAAGTCCTACTAAATCCGAATTATTTTCATTTACTACTTCGATATCATAGCTGGTAAACGTTAATAAAAGACTAAGATTTACCTAATGAATATCATTGAATTAAATGTATATATACTATTTTTTCAAATTTACAACAAAGTAATTTTTTATGGCGAAATGTATCTTCCTAAAGAAAGATATTAATGATTTATGATTATTATATTATTTATAGCAATCCCAAATCATTTGTAAAAATTCTTCTGTAGTTTCTCTGCTTTTTCTGCGCTTCTGCGGCAAGCCTCTTTGCGTTTATGCGCTCAACAGAATGTGGAGCGATCGCAATTGAAAAATTATTGCATACATCAGATGCTGAGAAACCATGCAACTCGAAGTAATAGAGATTGACGTAGCGATCGCAGCCCAGTTTGTTCAATTAGTGCTGAACTGCATCAACCAAGAGTATCCACACAACAATATTTTCTGGTTTGAAAGCGACGAGGATATTAAGCCGCCACGCGAATTAACACCAGCGTTTTATGGTTGTTTGGATTGGCATTCTGCCTTACATGGGCATTGGTTGCTTGCAAGGCTAGCTCGTTATTTTCCTGATGCAGAATTTCAGCCGACAGCAAGGGAAGCACTAACCCAAACCCTGACTCCAGAGAAAATTCAAGGAGAAATTAACCATTTTAATCGATGTCCCTTCTTTGAGTGTCCTTATGGATTTTCATGGCTGTTGCAACTTGCTACGGAATTGCATGAATGGAATGATGCTTGAGGGAATAATCTCTCAATTACCCGATAACGATTCTCGACTCAATACCCTGCGTTCTGTTACTGTTTTACATCGCCAGTGTGGGTTGGTAGATGTTGCAAGTGACCATTATTCCAGTAGTCATTGGTTAGGAACGTTTGTAGTTTATCTTGTAACCGCACGTGGATTAGATAGATATAAAAATCCTACCTGGACTGGATTAAATAATTGATTATACCTAAGATTATTAAATGAGCCGGGTAGAACAAATAAAACCATCTAGCTCGCGAACCTTGTTTACCATTGAACTGAAAAACAATCAATCCTGCAAGAATTGCCCAACCTTGAAATATATTAAGCATGGATAGGATTACTAAAATAAAAAAGTGAAAAATGCACCAATAAAGCAACCATACTTTGGGTTTAAGTTTATCTATTAGAGACATCAAGAAAATGACTCCAATCCCATAAGTTCCATATTCAGCGCCCAAACTCTCGGCAACTACTGCACACAAGCCAATAATTATTAATTGCTGCCATAATTGCGGGCAACGCTTTACTAAGTGCAACATCACAAGTCCCAGAAGAAGCGTGAACAGAATATTAAGTGATAAGCTCTGGAAAACAATACTATAGATTGGCTGAGATATTATTGCTGCAATTAATAGTCTCCTCCCATACTGGTGTACATTATGGGTATGTTTTTCGCCTTCAGCCAGAAGCCATGCAAAGAGGGGAAAGCTCAATCGCCCAAATAGGTGCAAGACTACCAACTCTGGCATTAGCAAATAGCACACATGATCCATAACCATGAATACTGCTGCTAAGATTTTAATGCTAAAAGCTGAAACTTTAATCACAACGTTACAGTTACCTGGGATTCTTTGATATAAAATCTCTCAAATTTTATTTAATATAAGAGTTATTCAAAATACTAGCAATTTGATAACATTAACAAAAAGGGCAATGTCTACGACGGGCTGTGACGCTCCTGCGGACGCTCGCTGGACTCGCTACCGTTATCGGTGACGCCCTCTTCAGCAGAAAATGCAGAAACACTATGGCAAAGCGTAAAAAAAGCAATCTTCAGTGGATAAAAGAAACGCTTGAACTAAAACCTGACCATCGCTGGGAATCTCCATCAGGCTACAAAATCTTTGTAGCAGATAGAGGCGCTGTTCGTTTCAATGTTCCCCAGAATTGGGTTTTTGAGCCACAAGAGAAATCCTTTAAGTTCATGGATAAAAAACCGCCCAACGATGATTGCTGCCTAGAAGTATCTTTCAATCGTCTGCCACCCAATGACTGGAGCCAGTTTCCGCTAAAATCCACGTTGAAGAAAGTTCTGGAAGACGACAGCCGCAACATCATTGCCAAGGGAGAAATTATTACCCTCAAGCGTCAAACCGCCAGAATTGTCTGGACAGAGATGAAATTCATTGATGTTCAAGAAGAACCACGGGAAGCTTTTTCGCGGACTTGCATTGGTTTGGGGTCGAATGTTCAATGCTTAATTACATTCGATTATTGGGCAGATCAAGCAGAACAACTTATACCCGTTTGGGATGAAGCTATGCGTAGTCTCACATTAGGGTTGTATATCCGTGACCCCATGACTGGTCTAGCTTTTCCAGATTAATCTATAGTTGAACAACGAAAAGGAATTTTATCGAACCTATCCAATAATGGTAATTTTTATGCGTGATATGTTGCAACTTAAGTCAGACGATATTTAGTTAAAAAGCAGTATAAATAAGTGCTAGCGTTTTCGTTTTTCTTAGTGCAGCAATCCTATTTGATTTGATCTCCACAGACAGGCTCAGATCCCCGACTTCTTCAATAAGTCGGGGTTCTTTTTATTCATAACTCATTTAGGATTATTACTTTAACAGCATCACAGCCATTTTATCTCCACCTTCAGGAGTATATGACATTGATAAACCCAGACATGAGATATTACTTAAGTCATAATTTAACTAGTTACTTTTATCACTAGTGTATAGCTGTTTGAAATCATATTCTTATAAACATGAGACATATAGGACTTACGCAAAATATCTCTCAAACTCTGATTTCTCCGTGTCCTCTGCGCCTCTGTGGTTCGTTATCCCGTAACTCGTGCGTAAGTCCTAACATAAACCAGATTAAGGTTTTCAGAACTTTAATCATACAATTTACCAAAGGAAATTTAGTCATGAATATCAAACAAATTCTTGCTGGTGCAGTGCTTCTTTTACCATTTGCTGTTACTTCCATTCCTTCGCAAGCGTCAGCATCACAGGTTATTGTCAATCCCCATATTCCTAATAGACCTGCTCAAATAATCGCAAAAAAACCACCACAAGTTAAACGTTATACACCACCAGTGAAAAAGAAAGTGCTAGTTCCTGCACATTGGGAAAAAACAAATCATGGTCGCAAGTGGGTTGCGGCTCATTATATATACAAGTAAAAACGCCTGAAACTTTAAGCAGTTGGAATATACAGCAGTTTTCTTTTGCATGAGGTACTGTAAGAAGTCAAATCTTCTTATATTCTCTCTCTATTTTTAGTAGGGAGAGTGTTAAATGCAAGGCAAATAAAAACTTTTTACTTAATATTTGAGAGATACTCATGAAATTGGCATCATTGACAAATGTTTTGGTTGCAGGTGCGATCGCTCTCGGTGCGACTGCAACCATCAATCAGCCAAGTCAAGCCGAAAGTCGGCGAGGATTTTATTGTGATACATCAGGAAACAAACCCGTAACTGTGTACACAAATTCTAGAGGTGTTTCTGAGCCTTGGATTCGCTGGACTTCTAATTACTTCAAAGACGCTGGTTACAATAAACTGACGCGCTGTCAAGACGTAAGCCACCGCTTGGAAACTTACCGTCGCAACAGAAATTTGAAGTTTATTACTGTCGGCAAAATGAATGGACAAAATGTGGTTTGCACCGCAAATCAAGTTAGTGGACGCTGTGAAAACTTGATATTGACCCTCAAACCCAATGAAGATGGTGTGCAAGCGCTAAATAATCTCCTGGCTTGGCACCAACCCCTGAGTAAAGGCAATAGAACACCTTACGTTGATTTGAGAGAACATCTAGGGATTCCCAAAGAATAATAAATACAGCTATTTCCAGGTAAGTCAACTTAACATGAAAAGGGTGGTTATGAGACTTCCAAATAAAAAAATATTCAATTATTGATTGTGGGGTGGGCATCTTGCCATTGGTGTCAAGTTAAGAAAAATAGAGTCTTGT
>NZ_CAWUDN010000164.1:0-12102 GCF_963920915.1 Nostoc sp. PCC 9305 | reverse complement strand
GCAAGCGGGGAGGGGTTGGGGGTGGGGTGTTAGGGACTTTTGCAAGAGGTCTATTAGGTTCGCACCCAACCACCAAAAATAAACCCCGTCGCCACAAGAGACACTACGGGGTGTTAAGGGAATTATCAGGTATTAGATCGTTCATCAAGGTTGTCAGGCATTCCAGCCACCTTAAACTTTTTTCTTACTTTTTTCCTCGCTTAAAATTAAATATAGGCTGATCAATGCCTTTAAAGTCAGGTTTAGGACATAACCACGCTTCCCAGCTTGCCTGAAAATTTCATCGATCTCGTCTTTCAAGAATGATATTTATTTTTTGTTCTAATTCATCAATAACGTACTGAAAAAATTTGTTCAACAGTTAGATTTAAATCTGGAAATGTTGGCGACTCTATACGGTCGTCTACTCTAAACTGTTTACCACGATATTCACCCTCATCACTTAAAGAGTAAATTGTGATTGTTGGCTGTTTGGGGTCGCCTATCAATTCCTTGCTACCCAAAGCAGCATAATCCACAATCCAATATTCTTGAATACCCATTTCTTCATAGTCAGCAAACTTTTTATGATAATCATCTCTCCAGTTAGTACTGACGACTTCAATTACTAATGGAATTGAATCTGGTTTACTAAGAATAGATTGTTTCTCCCATAATGGTTCATTACCCAAGTTAGAAAAATTCATTAACAAAACATCAGGATAGTACCCTGACATTTTATTTTCTGGCTTCACTGTGGCGGTTTTAGGTATACCGTAATTAAGTTTAAGACGAAGACACTCATACCCTAACATCATTGTTAAAAATGCTACTATTTGCTCATGTTTACCTGATGGTGGTGGCATTTGAATAATATCTCCATCGTGTAATTCATAACGAATGTTTTCCGGTTGTGTTTCTAAAAACTCTAAATATTCATCAAATGTAAATAGTTTTTGTAGTGATTGAATCATTATTTCATCCTGATTATGAATATAAACAGTTCACACTGCTGTAACCTGAAAATTAAGAGTTAACGGGGTGTAGCGGCCAAAGGTGAAAGTAAATCGGCATGGACGCGCCAAGATTCTTACTCAGCAAAAGATACAGCAAATTTTCGCTATTGGGTTAACAAATGACCACGATGGCTACGCCCGCCGCAGGCATCGCACGACGCAAGGGCAAGGTCATTACACGATCAAAAATTGGATTAACGGCGGTGTGGTGATGATTCTAGATGCGATCGCTAACCTATCCCTTGCCACCAATTACAGCGATTGCCCCTACACCCCATCACAGCGATCGCACACAAAACAATTATATTTTACACTCCGAAGCGCTTATAATATTCTGTCCCCAGTTTTGGGATCAAACACAAACAATTGATTTAAATCGAGCTGTAGAGAAAGGCGATCGCCTGGACGAAGACGCACATCACCGCCTACCTGAATATTCAACATCACCGCCGAACCAGGTAAACCAGCACGAATCAAAGTTTCCCTTCCCAAAGGTTCTACAACTTTCACTTCAACTAATAATAATTCTGAGTTTCGAGTGCTGTTATCGGTAGCGGGGCGTTCAGCCTCTTCTGAGCCAGTGTTTATTTTTATATGCTCTGGACGAATCCCCAAATCATAACTGTGTCCTTGACGTAACTGTAATTTTTCTTTCACGTCTGCTGGAATTGCTAATAACTGCCCACTCACATCAAAGCTGTTATTTTCATAGATTGCAGGCAAAATATTCATTGGCGGACTGCCTAAAAAAGTTGCCACCATCTGATTAGCAGGACTTGCATAAATAGTTTGGGGATCGCCGATTTGTTGAATCCGCCCTCGATTTAGCACGACAATTTTATCAGCCAAAGTCATGGCTTCAACTTGATCGTGGGTGACGTAAATAGTTGTAATGCCTAATTCTTGATGTAACTGTTTCAATTCTGCCCTGGTATCATCGCGCAATTGGGCATCTAAATTAGATAAAGGTTCATCAAGTAAAAATACTTGGGGTTCACGAGCGATCGCTCTCCCTAATGCTACTCGTTGTTGCTGTCCACCGGAAAGTTGTTTGGGCTTGCGATCCAGCAAGTGATCTAGAGAAAGCGATCGCGCCACATTCATCACTCGTTCTTGAATGATTTTTCGGTCAACCTTTCGCATTTCCAAGCCAAAGCCGATGTTTTGCGCCACACTCATGTGAGGATAGAGAGCGTAGTTTTGGAACACCATTGCCACATCCCGTTGTCTGGCTGGGATATTATTTACCAAGCGATCGCCAATAAAGAGTTTGCCAGATGTAGCGGTTTCTAAACCGGCGATCGTTCGCAAAATTGTAGACTTCCCACAACCCGATGGCCCGACTAAAACCCAAAATTCGCCATCAGGAATTTCAAAGGTAATGTCCTCGATCGCGGTGACATTATTGAATCTACGCTTAATATCTTCTAGACGAACGTTTGCCATTATCTAATTAAAGTTAATAGTTAGGAGTTAGGAGTTAGGAATTTTAAGTTTTGAGTTTTGAGTTTTAAATTAAAAACCTCTTCAACTCATAACTAATAACTTCTAACTCATAACTTTGTCCAAGCTGGGTGAGAAAGTAAAGAAGCAAAAACTCGTACTCCCCGAAGTTGATTAGAAAGGGGTAAGTGACCTTTAGGCGCACTCAAATCCCAGGTAAACTCGTTAGGGTATCGCGTCCAAGTATTACCTGCTTTCCAGCCAATTTTCGGCCAGAAATTCTCCCAATTTTTACCCAAACTTAACCAGATTTCTCGCTGCACTGAAAAGCCGAATTTACCTTCAGAGTGGACTAACCAGAGGTTGTTAATGGTTTGCAAGTCAACAGCCGAGGTATTTTCTACCTCAGTAAAGTACAACCATTTTCGTTGTACAGCCGTTGGCCCTGATAGTTCGCACATTTTTTCGATGGTGACGCGATCGGCTGCTTGGAAGTCTTGAACAGCCAATAGCTGTTGCAAAGAATTGTAGTTAATCCCGCACTCTGATTTTAGAGGTACAATTCCTTCAGGAAAAGAGGAGCGCAAAAATTCTTTGACTTGAGGTGCATCAGAGTTGTATAAGACTTGGTAAGCTTTGCCATCAATCCAAGTTGCTGGGTTCTCACGTCGTTTCAGTAAAAATTCCATCAACACGTCTAATCCCTCATTACCCAACTCAGCTAACTGTGGGATTATCTGTTGTTGGACTTTTTCAGACCCAGCGATTAACGGTTGTCGGAGGGAGTCGATGTCATTTGCAGGGCCTGATAAAATCATTGGGTCTGTCATGCCATTCTTGTGTTAACGGTCAGTGAAAGAGCGGTAAGCTATTGGGCTTCTCTAAAGTGAAGCACTGATAGCGAAAAGTAGTTTACTATTTTTGATCGTACAAAATTGCGATCGCTTCACTGAAATCTCACACTTAATCCCCAAATAATGTACAAGGGGAATAGGGGGAAAATCTGTGCCTTATGGCTTGGCGAACAAAAGACATAGCAAAATATACAAGCCTGCCACATAAAGATTTTTTGAATAGCAGCGTATCGATTAGGAGTGTGTGAACGATGTACGAAAAGATTACCCCCCCCGCAGCCGGAGCAAAAATCACCTTCAAAAATGGTGAACCAATCGTACCGGACAATCCAATTATCCCCTTTATTCGTGGCGACGGCACAGGTATAGACATCTGGCCTGCTACCCAAAAAGTCCTCGATGCTGCGGTAGCCAAAGCATATAAGGGTCAGCGTCAAATTAGTTGGTTTAAGGTTTATGCTGGGGACGAAGCTTGCGATTTATACGGAACTTACCAGTATTTACCTCAAGATACTCTAACAGCAATTGAAGAATATGGTGTAGCTATTAAAGGGCCTTTGACTACTCCCATTGGGGGAGGAATTCGTTCTTTAAATGTGGCATTACGGCAAATTTTTGACTTGTATGCCTGCGTGCGTCCTTGCCGTTACTATGCAGGTACGCCCTCACCCCACAAAAATCCCGAAAAGCTGGATGTAATTGTTTATCGGGAAAATACAGAAGATATTTATTTAGGCATTGAGTGGCGACAAGGTAGCGAAATTGGCGATCGCTTAATAAAAATTCTCAATGAAGAATTAATCCCCGCCACCCCAGAACATGGAAAAAAACGCATTCCTCTTGATTCTGGTATTGGCATCAAACCCATCAGCAAAACTGGTTCCCAGCGTCTAGTTAGACGTGCCATCAAACATGCCTTGCTATTGCCCAAAAACAAGCAACAAGTGACTTTGGTGCATAAGGGCAACATCATGAAATACACCGAAGGCGCTTTCCGCGACTGGGGTTATGAATTAGCAACTAGTGAATTCCGCCAAGAAACTGTTACAGAACAAGAATCTTGGATTTTGAGTAACAAGGAAAAAAATCCGAATATTTCCTTGGAAGAAAACGCCCGCCAGATTGAGCCTGGGTTTGATAATCTCACTCCAGACAAGAAAGCGCAAGTTGTCAAGGAAGTTGAAACTGTTCTTAACACAATTTGGGCAACCCACGGCGATGGCAAATGGAAAGAGAAAGTTTTGGTGAATGACCGGATTGCTGACAGTATTTTTCAACAAATCCAAACCAGACCGGATGAGTATTCGATTTTGGCGACAATGAACTTAAACGGCGATTACTTGTCTGATGCCGCTGCTGCGATTGTTGGTGGTTTGGGAATGGGGCCAGGGGCAAATATTGGTGATTCTAGTGCGATATTTGAAGCTACCCACGGCACTGCACCCAAACACGCCGGCTTAGATCGGATTAATCCAGGTTCAGTGATTTTGTCTGGTGTGATGATGCTGGAATTTATGGGTTGGCAAGAAGCCGCAGACCTAATTAAGAAAGGTTTAAGCGATGCGATCGCAAATAGTCAAGTCACCTACGATTTAGCCCGGTTGCTAGAACCGCCAGTTGAACCCTTAAAATGTTCTGAATTTGCCGACGCAATTATTCAGCATTTTGGTTAATTCTATTAGGGTTAATTAGTCACAAGTCGAATTACCCCACCCTAACCCTCCCCGTATGTATTGGCTACGGTGTATACACAAGTCTTTGAGAGTTGCCTCCCAGCGTTTAGATCCCCCCTAACCCCCCTTAAAAAAGGGGGAACCAGAGTCAAAGTCCCCCAATTTATCGGGGGATTTAGGGGGATCTTCAACGATTTTGGTTTTATACAAAGATGTGTGTACACCGTAGCGTATGTATTGGGGAGGGAACCGGATTTTCTTGTTTCCCCCCTTTACAAGGCTACGGTGTACACACAAGTCGAAAAATTCTCTACCCACATTTTTGTCAGAGTGAAACTGTCACACAGACAGGCAATCCCGCCCAGAACTAAAGTTCAGGGCTGATAGCTGAAGTCCACTCAAGTGGACTGAATTAATCATTTAGTCCACTTGAGTGGACTTTAGCTATGAGACTCGGAATTCATTCCGAGGCGGGATAGAAACGCAGTGTGAGATTTATTAATAAAGATATAACTGCGACAGACTTGTGTGTACACCGTAGCCAATACATACGGGGGATTAAGGGGGGTAATTTGACTTTGGCATTTTATTTGCAAAAAACACCAAAATCAGAAAGTAAACTGGGGTTTGAGTAAGTCAAATGGCATTTTGAGAAAGCAAAAGCTTCTTTTACTTGCGGAAAACACCAAAATGAGTAAGTCAAATGGCATTTTGAGAAAGTCAAAGCTTCTTTTACTTGCGGAAAACACCAAAATGAGTAAGTCAAATGGCATTTTGAGAAAGTCAAAGCTTCTTTTACTTACGGAAAACACCAAAATGAGAAAGCAAACTGGGGTTTGAGAAAGCAAAACCTTATTTTGAGAAAGTAATTGCGGATTTTGCTTATTGAATTTAGTCTAAATATGAAGTTTAGATAAAATTCTTGAAAAATTACTGATAAATTTTGATCCGTCAGCTAATTACAAAGACGCGATAAATCGCCGTCTCTTGCCTTAACCGAACCGTATTGCGTCAGATTTTAAAGTAGTCAAAAAACAAAATCCCCGGCTTTTCTAAAAAGTCGGAGATTTTTTTGGGGCAATCCCCTATAAAGTTTCCGTTATTCGGATTTAGAGTTATTAGACCTCTTGCATAAATCAAAATAAGACTTACGCAAAAACCCTCTCAAACTCTCATTCCTCCGTGAACTCTGTGCCCTCTGTGGTTCGTTTTCCGTTACCCGTGCGTAAGTCCTACAAAAATAAGAAAGAACCCCACCCCGCCAAAGCTACGCTTCGTCTCCCCTCCCCGCAAGCGGGGAGGGGTTGGGGGTGGGGTGTTAGGGACTTTTGCAAGAGGTCTATTGAAAACTCGGCGCAAGTTCTCCATTAATTCGGATTTAACCCAATCGGTAATTGCTTTAACTGTGATTTTGCTAATTTATCAGGTGCGATCGCTCCATTCTCTGTAATGATGGCTGTAATTAACTCAGCCGGAGTCACATCAAAAGCTGGGTTGTAAAAATCTATACCCGCAGGTGTGAGAATAGTATCGCCCACTTGATAAATTTCTGTTGGTTCACGTTCTTCAATAGGAATTTTGCTACCATCGGCTAATTCAAAATCAACGGTAGAAAGGGGTGCAGCGACAAAGAAGGGGATATTATGTGCTCTAGCTGCGATCGCAACACTATACGTACCAATTTTATTAGCAGTGTCGCCATTAGCAGCAATGCGATCGGCACCCACAACTACAGCATGAATCAAACCCTGTTTCATGCAATGGGCTGCCATATTATCAGTGATTAATGTAACTGGAATACTTTCTTGCACACATTCCCAAGTAGTGAGTTTTGCACCTTGTAAGCGAGGACGGGTTTCGTCGGCAAATAAACGCTCTAAACGTCCTTCCCTCCAAGCGGAACGCACCACACCCAAAGCAGTGCCATATCCAGCCGTAGCTAGTGCCCCAGCGTTGCAGTGAGTAAGTAACCTTAGCTTTTCTGGAGTATTGGGCAAAACTGCCAAACCATTGTCGCCAATTGCTTGACAGGTTTGCAAATCTTCAACGTTAATTGCTTGGGCTGTTTGGAAAAGAGTTTGCTTGATGTCTTCTACTGTTCCTAGCGTTTCGTAGGCGGCTTGCAGCATCCGGCTAATTGCCCAAAATAAATTTACCGCCGTTGGACGAGTAGAACGCAACAACTGGGCTACTTTATCTAAGTGTTGCAAAAATTCGGTGCGATCGCTTGTTTTAATTTCCCTTGCACCAAGATACATTCCATAAGCCGCAGCCACTCCAATTGCTGGCGCACCTCGCACAATCATAGTTTTAATCGCCCGCGCCATATCTTCACTGCGGTGAATTTCTACAAATGTATATTCGTTGGGTAAGCGAGTTTGGTCAATTAGTGAAACTGAGTCGTTGTGCCAAATAACGGGATAAACCTGGTTTTTGGAAGGTGTCATAGAAAAAGGTCGTTAGTAAAGGGTCAATATTTTTTACTTTAATGCACTTAGATGATTTCATTTTAAAAAACAAAATTCAATTAATTATTTTTAGCTATTGATAATTTTGCTGCACGAATGATTACTTAATATTTATTTATTTAATTTCCTGCTTAACTGTCTTAACTGTCCTTGCATTCTCATTAGAAAAATGGGAGGATATTTCGCTAAAGGATTTATAAAACACGAACATTTCTGAGTTGATATATAAAACGCCTTTTGTTCTAACTAAATGGCGAGTTTACACTTTGATAAAAGTTTAAGTAATTATTCAAAGCCTTTGAAATAGAACTATGAAACGTCTTGTGATTTGCTGTGATGGAACTTGGCAACAGTTAAGCAGTCGTTATCCAAGCAATGTGGTAAAGCTAGCTCAATCTGTGAAATCAATTGCTAGTGACGGGGTTACACAAATCGTCTTTTATGACGAGGGCATTGGAACCGAGGGTCAAAAGGTTTTAGGCGGAGCTACCGGACTAGGAATCGATAGAAATATAGAAGATTGCTACCGATTTCTTAGTCTCAATTATGTTTCTGGTGACGAAATCTATTTGTTCGGCTTCAGTCGTGGTGCTTACACAGTTAGAAGTTTAGCCGGCATGATCTATTGCTCTGGTCTTCTAGATCGCCCCCATGTTACTAAAGCACATGAAGCCTACGAGCTTTACCGTAACCGAAATATTAAACCCAAAGATAATGTAGCAGTAGAATACCGTCAAGCTTATGGCGATCGCGTCCCGATCGTCTTACTCGGTTGTTTTGACACCGTTGGGGCCCTTGGTATTCCTGGGATACCAGCCTTTAGTAGGTTAAGCAAACAGCTTAATATGCGCTACAGATTCCATGACACTACTTTAAACAAATGTGTTCAGAATGCATTGCACGCGATGGCGATTGACGAAATCCGCGAAATCTTTGATGTCACTCCCATGCAAAAGTATCCTGATGCTGAAAACCAGCGGGTGATTCAAAAGTGGTTTCCAGGTGTACATGGTTGCGTTGGTGGTGGAACCGAAGAAAATAGTGGGTTATCAGATGCCGCCTTACAGTGGATGATTGATTCCATCGGTGAACTAGGATTAGGGCTTGACTTAGATCCTAATGTGATTCCGACAGGCATCAACCCTAATTATGAATGTGATTTTAAAAACGATGCTGGATTCTTTAAATTAGCAGGAATTAAGTTTCGTGAGGTCAGCGATGTCATTGAAGACCTTCATGAAAGTGCGATATACCGTTTGAAAAGTCGCAAGGACTATCGACCAAAAAATCTACAAAAGATTATTTCCAAACTGAAATAAGTTGAATGAATTTGGCTGATCGAAGCAGAGAAAATTCGAGTGCATTGAATCCAAAACTGAAAAAAAGTAAAAACAATTATGACTGGAAAAAGAGATACATCTAAAGACGGCTTAGGTAACAAAATTCAAACATTAGTTTTAACAAACTTTAAACCGATTTGGAAACTTATACAGAGTAACGAATCTATAAAACGTAAAGTTAACAAAACTCTACTCAATAGTCTCATCTACAAAATTCCGACTCGTCCTAATGCCTACAGTATGATGAGTTTAGATGAGTATATTCCTGATACTAAAATTCCTAAGAAAACTGATACTTATACTTCCTGGGAATCACTCAACGATCGCACGTATACAGGACGACATTTACCACCCGATCCCAAGTTAAACGCTGAGGGCAACTTACCAAAAGTTGAAGACTTGGCTATTTTGTTCCGTAAAAGAGATGGTAAAACTATTTATTCTACCAAATCAACTATGCTGTTTCCCTATTGGGTGCAGTGGTTTACTGATAGTTTTCTCCGCCTCGATCACTACAATAAATTAAAAAATACTTCCAACCATGAAATTGATTTGTGTAATGTTTATGGTTTAACCAGAAAACAAACACACCTTTTAAGAAGCTTTCAAGGAGGTAAACTAAAATCTCAAAAACTCAAGCGCCAAGATGGTGTAGAAGAAGAATATCCGTTGTTTTATTATGCCGATCCAGCGCAGGGTAAAGTTGACGCTCAATTTGAGGGTCTTTATGAACCTATCAATGATGAAAAAAGGCAGCCCGTAGAAAAAAAACAATATCTGTTTGCGATGGGAGTAGAACGAGCAAATGTGCAAATTGGCTATGTGATGCTCAATACTCTATGTTTCCGCGAGCATAATCGTCTTTGCGATGAATTAGCAAACAATTATCCAGATTGGGATGATGAACGCCTCTTCCAAACCGCGAGAAATATTCTCATGGCGATTATTCTCAAAATCATTATGGAGGAGTACATTAACCACATAACTCCTTATCACTTTAAGTTGTTTGCCGATCCTGAAGCTTTCACTAAGGAAAGTTGGCATCGTCCTAATTACATGGCAATTGAGTTTGACTTTGTTTATCGCTGGCATAGTGCGATTCCAGAAACCTTTAAATATAACGGGAAACCAACTCATATTGTTGCATCTCTGTGGAACAACAAGATGTTCATCGATCGAGGTTTGGGAGCATTGATGGAGGAAACTTGTTCCCAAGCAGGTACAAAAATTGGTTTATTCAACACCCCTGATATATTGGTTGAATTAACCGAGTTACCCGCGATTAAATTAGGACGGCAACTGCAATTAGCAAGCTACAACGATTATCGGCAATTGTGTGGTTTCCCCAGAGTGACGAGATTTGAGCAAATTAGTGGCGATGAATTTGTTCAAAATAAACTCAAAGAATTATATGGTCATGTTGATAATATTGAATTCTTTGTGGGACTTTACGCCGAGGATGGGCGGAAAAATTCAACTATACCTTCCCTAGTAGCACGCTTAATTGGGATTGATGCCTTTTCTCAAGCGCTAACTAATCCTTTACTATCACCTAATATTTTCAATGAAAAGACTTTTTCTCCTGTGGGTTGGAAAATAATTCAAAATACCAACACAGTTTCAGATTTAGTTAATCGCAACGTTCCTTCATCAGGCAGAAAGTACAAAGTTACTTTTGACCTTCAATAAACATTGGCTTTGATTGCGATCGCTTTATCCTTACTATTAAGCAAGCTATGCGTAGCGTCTTGGATGGTGGAGCGATCGCTCTTAATAATACTCTTCTTGCTCTGTCACTCGAAGCTGACTAGACAATACTGCAAACAAGCAAGCGATGTCTACGACGGGCTGCGCCTACGCAGCTTGGAACATACTCAATTGATTAATTAATCCTGCTTTCAAAAAAAATGAAACTATTTACTGAATACCCAGAAAAAGACGAAGCTAAATATTGCGCTCTCATGAGTGAGCTAGTCAAAAAGAATATGGAAAATCTTTACGGAGGTGAGAAGAAAAAAACTGCAAAGAGAGATACCCACTCTAAAACTAACGCTGCTGTACAAGGAACTCTAGAAATCTTTGACTTTGATGAAGCAGCAATTAAGCAGGAATTGAGCAAACGCACCTCATTAACTGAAGCTCAATTTCAAGCCATTTCTCTAAAACAAGGTTTATTTGCCAAACCCAAGCAATATCCGGTTTGGCTACGATTTGCAAATGGTGCGTTTTCAGTAAAGAATGATTATGAAGGCGATACGCGTTCCATGTCTGTAAAGGTAATAGGAGTAGAAGGAGAAAGACTACCGCAAAGTCACGAGTTAAAAACCCAAGATATTATTGTCCACAATACAGAATTCTTTTTTGTTAGAACCATCAAAGACTTCCACAGCTTTTTTATGGCGGTTTATCGAGCAGGGCTGTTTCCGCTTTTTAAGCTGTTGGTGCTTTTTTGGCTAAAGTTGCATCCCTACGAATCCACTCTTTTAAAAACTAGTTTCAAACGTTTTCCCAAGAGTTTGCTCACAGAACGCTATTGGAGTGCTTCAGCCTATTCTTTAGGACTCAAATCTGATTTTGACCCATCCCAATCAGGTAGAGTTCCTGTGGAATATCCGGTTGTGATTAAATATGCATTTACTCCAGTTTCCAGTCAACCACCTCATCAACAACTTCCTCTCGAATCTAGACCAGAAAGTGAGCTTCAGCGTGCCAAATCCTCACGTTCAGAGGACAACTATTACCGAGATGATATCATTCAAGCTTTAGCAAAGCCTGATGCTGAATATTGTTGGGACTTTCAAATTCAATTTCAAACTAGCCCAGAAATGTCTATTGATGATACTACTATTGTTTGGAATGAAGAAGAATCGCCCTTCATTACAGTTGGTCGCCTAACAGTTAAGCATCAGAAAGTTAATTCTGCTAAAGATAATGACTTTGGAGAAAATCTCAGTTTTTCTCCTGGAAATGGTCTAGCAGTGCATCGTCCGGTCGGTGCAATCAATCGGTTACGCAGCATTGTTTATCCTATCGTTGCTAATGACCGCCATCAAAAACGAGGAGTCAAATACCAAGAACCAACTGTCTGACTTTCAGTAGACTAAAACGACAGGTTTGCAAATCTTCAGCAATAGACCTCTTGCAAAAGTCCCTAACACCCCTCCCCCAACCCCTC
Organism: Nostoc sp. PCC 9305; assembly: GCF_963920915.1. Classification (NCBI taxonomy): domain Bacteria; kingdom Bacillati; phylum Cyanobacteriota; class Cyanophyceae; order Nostocales; family Nostocaceae; genus Nostoc; species Nostoc sp. PCC 9305. The sequence continues at coordinate 154 of NZ_CAWUDN010000164.1, read as the reverse complement.
CCCGCTTGCGGGGCTACGGTGTACACACATCTTTGTATAAAACCAAAATCGTTGAAGATCCCCCTAAATCCCCCGATAAATTGGGGGACTTTGACTCTAGTTCCCCCTTTTTTACTATCCATTACCCGCATCTTTCTTAACAAACAGACAAAAT
>NZ_CAWUDN010000163.1:0-12291 GCF_963920915.1 Nostoc sp. PCC 9305 | reverse complement strand
TAGTACAAAAGCACTATATTTTAGCGATCGCCTGTGCCAGTTGCGTAAGTCCTGTGAGAGAAACCTTAATTTTACTTATTGGCAAAATTACCTGCGGAAACCAAATTTTGAGTATGCATACTGTTTCAGAATGTGAAATACATCATTCTATAGATAATGTGTTCAAGATTACTAATTTTTTACGTTTTTTTTATAACAAAAAATCATTCAAAAATCATTGTAACGACATTCAATTAACTGTATAATTGAATGTTAGATAAGATGTTGGCTAATAATAAATAAGTTCCACAATTTATGAAGGTACTTTCAGAGTCTTGATGTAGTGGTGAATTAGACATCTCCGAAAACTGCCCAAGTATCTCTGTGACTAACTTATAGGGTGCGATCGTCAGTGAGAGCAATCAGCTAGTTTCGACGAGAGAATAGGAGTTTGAGATATTTGTTGTTAATAATCCGACAAAAAAAACGTGGCTATGTGCATTCATTTTCTCTCAGGTAAATGCGTATATTTCTGCTGGTAATACAAGTGCCCCAATTCGTAATCTTACTACTCCACAAATTGTCAAAATTACTTGTTCATACTTTTTAGGATTTAAGCGAAATCTTTCTTGAACAACTCGAAATATTTTTACAGAACGAATTCGATGTTTAACAAATAATCGCTTGCATGAAAACTCCTTATTTTCTTTTTTCTGGTCAATTTTTAACTTTCCATTTCTTGGTGTTTTAATCGGTGTGTCAATTAAATCTTCTCCAAGATATCCTAAATCTCCCTTAAATTTTTGTTTGGGGTCAAAGTTATCGCGGTTTTCTCGAAACAAAGTTATATCACTTTTTGGCCCAGGTTTGCCAGCTATAACATCAACAATATCCTTGGCATCTGGCAAGATAATTATCTGACTTTTAAATGTATGTTTACATGCCTTACCAGAGTAATATTTTTCTTGTTCTTTATTATCCACAGGTCTTTCCCTTACTTGTTCATAGCTATCTACAATTAATTCATAATCTGTAAGTATTTCTTTGACTACCATCAAGTCAGATTCGTTTTTTTTACTTGTTCAATTAAACTGGATGGTAGCAATTCTCTGAGTATTGGCAACCAATAGTTAAATGTATCATTTGCGGTGGACTCACTCACACCAAACTGGATACCAAGAATCTCAAATGTAGTCAGATGCCTGAGATAAACCAACGTTAAAATTATTTGTTCTTTGAGCGATAATTTGGGTTTAAGACCTCCACCACCAGCAATAATTCTCATTTTTTTTGATTCTAATAACTCTTGTTTGTCATGGTGTAATCGCTCTGCATTTTGAATTAATTGTTGTAACTGTTCATACTCCAGACCAATTAACCGCTTTGTTCTTTTAGGATTCTCTTCAATATGATTCAGTATATCGCTCATGTTTCTGTGTCAAAAAAGCTCCTTGATGTTCTTTTACCACAGAATGTTACTATTTTGGAGATGTCTATTAGATAATTTGTAAAATTTTTTTTACGAAACAAAATGGAAAGTCCGCACCTATGAGACGGATAAATACTGAAAAAAGCGCAAGTTGCACTAAGGATAAAAGCCAGAGTCAATGTAAAATCAAAGCTTATTGTTTGCTCATATTTTCGGGCAAGTTTGAAAATACGCGCTAATACATAGCAACTATGCAGTTATTAAGAATTTATTAAATGTTTCTTAACTGTCTTAACTGTCCTTGTATTTGCATTCAACATTTAATAAAGTGTTGAAGAGAATTTTAAGTAATGCCCGCTGGGGTATGCGATCAATTAGCTTAGGTGGAGCAAGTGCCACCGACACTTTGTATTCAAAGAGTAAGTGAATGCTCTCAACTGCTTTGTTTCCTGTGAGTAGATTTTGTCGAGCAGAGGAAAAGTAAATTATGACAAGCACGCTGATACATAACGTGGAAAAGCAGTTAAACTTTTCCGGTTCGCACATAGATGCGAAATACCTTGTTGATGTAAGCAATTATTACATCAAGAACGAAACGATTGTAGTTAACCCACATATGTGGGATGTTTCAGTTGGTCAGCCCGTTAGAAATATCATTCCTGCTTTCTCCTCAACTATCCTCAAAGACATAACCATCAAGAAGGCTCAAGCACTGATATTGATCGAGGTAAAAGACACCACCAACATCGGGAATATTATTTTGGAACAGGGTTGGGTTCTATTAGGCGATACTATTGAAGACTCTCCCAATGGTGGCAACACTGGCGAACTACCCTACCCCAAAAATACACCTCTATGGAAATCGCCACAAGATGACGCGGGTATTGTAGAGATCGACCCGTATTACATGACGAGGCAAGCAAAGACACCGAGTGAAAAGCAAAGCTTTGTCGTTAAACTCAACTTATGGTTTGCACCCTCACACACCAATTGTTTCATACACAACAAGCATGACTTTATCGAAATCCACACAGAGATATTCGGTACTGGCAGAATGCAGAAGTTCAAAGCTCAAGATTATGGCACTCTCTATGAAGACATGTTGATGAGTCCAGGCTTCACAACTGTTGTGCCATTTTGTGAAGTTGAAGAAAACAGCAAATACATTTATCCGTGGCATCAATATTACGCAGATACAGATTGTATTTGGATGGCAATAGAGTATCACCCATTGGCTAAAGCTTAAACTCAGCAACTTTATTGAGGGAGATTGCCAATTAAATTTTGATATTGCGATCGCTAATTACCAGTCACATCCTTTGTCCTTGGCTCCAACAGATTGCACTACTTAATCTTGAGAGTTCGGGGTAGGAAGTTAAGGTAGCTCTACCTCAGTCAGTCTTGCAAACAAGTTACTTCAATAATAACGAGAATGGAATTTATTCGCTTTAGATTTAGATAAATCTGATGGCGAATGAATTTAATCACTGATCGATTCAGGCAATTTTGTACTACCAGAGCATAATCATGTCGAATGTAATTTTTTCCGAAAAAGAGGCCTACAAATTTCTCAAAGTAGAAGAGTATTTTGATAGGTATAAAGAATGGGAGAAGCTTCTAGAAGTCAAAAGTCATGGCTTCGATGCAGACTCAAAAACTTTGACGCTGAATTTTAGCAAGAGTGATGGCAATCCATGCAGTATACTCATGCAGTTCCCGCAGCAAGATACTTTCCGGTTGCGCTTCAATCCTGGAAAAACTGCCGAGGACTATTCTTCAAAAAATAGTCCTTCAGTAGTTTTGAACAACTTTGAAGATTTGACGAGACTGCTCGATAATAACGAACATTTTGAAATTGAAGTAATAAAAGATGTCAGCAACGGCATTGAACTGGTGACGAAGAATGTAGATAATAATCCAGAAATGAAAGTGGTTGTCAATCATCAGCCATTTTCAATTACGGTCTATATGTTTGCTCCCCATGAAGAGTATATTGTTTGGCAGACGGCAGATACTCCGATTTACTATACCCCTAACGGAAATAATAATTACGCCATTATCCAGGCAGTGAATAAGCCAGCCAACGCCAAATATGTTGGCTTTGGCGAACAAGGCGGGCAATCTCTGAGCAAAAATACCGCACAAGTCAACTATTTCAACTTCGATAATATGCGGTATCGGCAGGTTTACGATCGGGGTCCTTTAGACCCCCGAGAACCTCTTTACCACTCAGAACCGTTCTTTTATGAATTTCATGGCGTTCCCGAACACGATAGCGTCACTGGCGTTTTTATTGATAATACTGGTCAAGTCCTAGTGGACATCGGTTATATCAACTCCAGTCGCTATATGATTGGGACTCGCTTTGGGGATCTTGACTTTTATTTTTTTATCGGACATAACCCTGCCAACATCCTAGATAGTTATACCGAAATTGTGGGCAGACCGCGCTTGAAACCCCGTTACTGCTTGGGATATCAACAAGGTTGTTATGGCTACGAACGTCAAGATATCGTGGAATGGGCAGTCCGCAAGCATCGGGAATACCAAATTCCCCTTGATGGTATGCATGTCGATGTAGATATCCAGAAGAACTACCAAACCTTCACGATTGATACAGAGAAATTCCCCAACCCCTACGAAATGTTTCACAACTTGAAAGAACAGGGCGTGAAATGCAGCACCAATATCACCCCAGTGATTAGCCGACTAGACCCCAATTATTCAACTTACGCTGAGGCTAAGGACAAAGGGTTTTTCGTCATGGACAGACGTTACGATCCCGGAAATCCTGATAGCAAAATTTACCAGCTTTACGGTAGCGGTCATCAATTCTCTCCCAATAATGGGTATGTTGAAGGTTTCAATAGTGGGGAACCCTATATTGGTGGGGTTTACTACGGCAACGATTCTAACGGTAATGAGCTAGGGACTCCTGGTCATTACGCGGATTTGGGTCGGCAAGAGGTACGTGATTGGTGGGGAACCCAATATAAATACCTCTATTCGATGGGGCTAGAAATGGTTTGGCAGGATATGACAACACCTGCTATCCGCGATTATCGTGGGGATATGAAGGGCTTTCCTTTCCGTTTATTAGTGACGGATAATTCCCACTCTGATGCCGAGCCGAAATTAACCCCAGCGATTGAGGTGTGGAATTTGTACTCTTACAATCTTCACAAAGCCACGTATCAGGGATTAAACCGTCTGCACGAAATCAAAGATTCCAGATACCCGAACTTAAGCGAAAGAAAAAACAAGCGGAACTTTATCATTGGACGCGGTAGCTTTAGCGGTGTCCATCGCTATGCAGGATTGTGGAATGGTGACAACTCTTCGGACTGGGATTTTCTAAAGATGAATGTCTCCCAAGTGCTGTCCCTTGGTTTGTGCGGATTAGCTATAAATGGGCAGGACATTGGCGGTTTTGAAGCTTCAGCGGTGGATGAAGGCAAATGGGCTAGTCCAGAATTGCTGATTCGCTGGACGGCGGCGGGTGCTTTCTTGCCCTGGTTCCGGAATCATTATGTCCGCAAAGGGCGTAAAGAGTTTCAAGAACCATTCATGTATGTAGAATGGTTTAACCAATATCAGAGTGGCAAGCTGCCTGAACCGCAAAATCTGTACCGGATGGTACTGCCGATTTGCAAGCACTACATTGAATTGCGCTATCGGCTGATGCAGTTGTTCTACGATGGGATGTTTGAAAACTCGCTGAATGGACTACCGATATCCAGACCCCTATTTATTAACGATCCCGGCGATCAATCCCTCTACAATGACAAAGAAGCTTTCCTAGACAATGAATTCTTTGTGGGTAAGGATCTGTTGATTGCTCCGGTTTTAGATCCCCAAGAACCTCAATCAATTGAGAAAAACTACGGCAAGCGGGATGTTTATGTTCCCTACGGCAGCGATTGGTACTGTTTTATGAACAATACTATGCCCCTTGGGAGTGTTGTTGAGGGTGGAACAACTATCCGAGATTTTGATGCTAGTCTTAATCTGGAAGGCGATCACATTAACTTCATTGTGCCGATTTATGTGCGTGCGGGTGCTATCATTCCGACGATTGAATTGGAACAATATGTAGGACAACTGAATAAGGAAGGTAAGCCCAATCCGATTACTCTGAATGTCTATCCAGGTGTGAGTGGTAAATATACCATGTTCTTAGATGATGGTGTGAGCCGTTCTTCTGCTTTTAAGATGCCACCGAACTCTGGATGGGATGAAGAAGCGAACGATGAATATCGTCGGACTGAGATTACCCATCGTTACCCCGATCAAAAGACTCGCGAAATTAATGTAAAGCGCGTCCATGATGGTTACACGCCGAAGCTTGAAACCTATTTCTTTGTGGCAGTATTGCACGATCCATCTGAAACTAAAGGTGCTTCAGGTTGTTTGAAGAGTGTGAAGATCGCCGAACAAAGTATTCCACAGGTGCAAGGAAGTTCTAATCTCAACTCTTCGCCTCAGAATGCTTGGTACTACAACGAAAGCATCAATATCAGCTTTGTGAAGGTGTTTGATAATAGCCCAGATATCACCATCACAGCAGACTATTTCTAATGGCTGATCCTACAAAACTTCAAGATTGTGAGGTTAAGTCTTTGATAAGCTAATCAGCATTCAAGTTGCATAATCAGGGCGGGCAAGATGCCCACCCCACAAGATATTGAGAAAATTTTCATCTGCAAATTTAGATGTGTTTTAGCTTAACAGTCCGCAAAATACAATGCCTAAATTTGCATAAAAACTTGGTTTTTGAGTTTTTATAAAAGCCGTGCAACAGCCGACAAAAAACGACTGTTGCACGGCTTTCGTCTGAAGAAACATGATGCAGCTAAAAGCGATCGCAATTACAAACAGAAAAGTCATACCTACAGAAACGCCTAGCAGCGGCAGCATCAGAAATTGGCAAGAATTCAGCACCCAGGAGTCAGAAGTCAGAATTTACGATTCTTTAACTATTCTGACTCCTGAATTCTTACAGAAATTGACTTAAAGCTTGTGCCAAGCCTGCTCCGATACAATCCAAACCCGCTTGCACAATGAACTGGTAACTCAAGACGACATTCTCCCTTACCAGCATTGAGACCAATGCCAACTCCAACATTGCCACCTTTAACTGACGCGATCGCAGTTGCTGGAATTGACTTAACCAAGAAATTTGACATATTTTCGCCTCATAGAAAATTACTAGGTCTTGCATTGTACCAAGCTCTATGCAAAGATAATTATACCAAAATACGGTAAGTCGATAGAACTATCGTACTTCTGTAACGATTGATGCTGTCAAAATATAGCTGATTACAAAATAGTGTTTTCAACTAATGTTAATTGGCAAATAATCACTTGAATCGAAATCAAGCTTTCGTCAATGTCAGTAGCCATTGATGAACTTTGTACAGCATAACTAAAAAATGGACTTTAGAATGTCTCTAGTGTGTGGTTGAGTTTCCCTTAAAAGTAGAGAAGTCTTTGCTAAGTCCGTTATTGTCTAATTCCAGACGTTTTTAGGCTTATTTTAAGCGTCATAATTCCTAGCTGACTGCGAATTTGGGATTGTACATTCAACTACTTAGTAGTGGTTTCGATCTTTATCAGAATTTTGCGCTTTTTTCAGCAGCTAAAGCTTTGGTAAATCGATGTTCTAATCGTTAGCTATAAACATTAGAACAACGATTTATATTGTCTTTTCTGTTTAATGAAGGGCTAATTTATTCATCTTTAAGGTTGAGGAGTTAAGGAGTCATGTCGAAATTTCGCTGGAATTATAGATCCATAGTGTTCCTGCTTTCGGTGCTAGATATTCTAGCTATACTGGTTTTTCATCCAGCTAAAAGTCAGGCTGAATTACCTAAATCTGATGTATCTACTATTGAAGTAGAAAAGAACAAAGCTCCAGAAGCAGTTGTCAATCAAACAGTAGACACTTCAATTGCACCAGTCACTCTTAAAAAAGCTCCAAACGATCTCCAAGATCGAGTGATACCTGTATCACAATTGTTGCAAGCTACACCGCCAACGAAGCAAAAAGCTCCAAATAATGCAGCAGGGCAAGTTACATCCGTCTCGCAACTATCAGATATTAAGCCGACAGATTGGGCATTTCAAGCATTACAGTCTTTAGTTGAGCGCTACGGTGTAATTGCAGGATATACAGATGGTACATTTAAAGGCGATCGCTCCCTAACGCGTTATGAATTTGCCGCTGGGTTGAATACAGCTTTAGATCGCCTCAATGAACTAATAGCGACTTCGACAACAGATTTAGTCAAGCGCGAAGACTTGGATACCATCAAAAAATTACAAGAACAATTTTCTCCAGAACTCGCTCAACTTCGGGGACGTGTAGATAGCTTGGAAACGCGAACTGCGAAGTTAGAAGCAACGAAGTTTACAACCACAACCAAACTTATAGGTCGAGTCCAAATTGTTGCTAGCGAACTTCTGGCGGGTAATAATGTCGTCACCAAGAGACCAGCACCTAACAATGTCACACTTCAAGGCTCAACTTCTTTACGGTTAAACACCAGTTTTAACGGAAAAGATTCACTAGGTATAACAATAGGAGGTGGAAATATTGAATCACTGGGACAAACAAGAGCTGGATTATTGGGAACTTATGAGGGGAGAACTGCTGATAACTCCAGTATTACTTTTGCACGCAACACTCTTATTCTCAGTGGTGTTCGCTATCGGTTTCTACCTTTTCCAAATACCCAAGTCAACATTTATCCCTTGTCTGATGGAGCTAGTGAGATAGGTCTTTCTGGCCCTATTAACCCATATTTTGAATCGTCTTCTGCAACTGGTGCTAATGGGATTTCACGATTTTCACGGCGATCTTTGGTCTATAACTATGGAGATAGCGGCCCTGGAATTGCTGTACTCCAGGGATTGGGCAAACAGGTTCAATTAGGGCTAGCGTACAGCGCACCAAACGGTGGTAATCCCACAACTAATAACGGCTTATTTACAGGCAGATATTTAGCTTTAGCACAGTTAATATACTACTCTTCTAATCGGAATTTTCGGGTGGCGGCAACTTACGTCAATACCTATAGCCCACCAAATACTCTAGGTTTTAGTGGAACAAATTTCGGCCCAGCAGTCGGGAGTAACCTAGTAAACAGCACCGTGGCTGGAGCCTCAACAGTGGGCAACCTTTATGGTCTACAGGCGTTTTATCAAGTTAATCCCAAGTTTGCAGTCAATGCTTGGGTAAGTTATGCAGCACACCGCTATTTGGGGCGCGGAGATGGCGAAGCTATGGATTGGGCGGTAGGACTGGCATTCCCGGATCTTTTTAGTGAAGGTGCTCTAGGGGGGGTTTTAGTTGGTATGGAACCAAAAATGATTAGTCTCAGTAGGGGTGTAGATTTGGGAGCGGGTGCGGGCCAAGCAGACAAAGATACTTCCCTACACGTTGAGGCATTCTACCAATATAGAATCGGAGATAATATTGAGGTGACACCGGGTTTGATCTGGATTACTGCACCGAACTCAGATTCCAGCAATCCTGATAGTTTATTTGCTTGGGTTCGTACTGTCTTTAGGTTTTAACCTTTGACACTCCCCGGACTGAATAAAAATTTTTACATTCGTTTAATCAAAAGTCCGGGGATTCTTGAGTCTTAAGGGAGCCAATGTTAGTGCCGCAAGACAAAGCCCAATCCAATTTCGCGTATTTTCTATCTAGACAAAACTGTTTAGAAAAATTTATTTAACTACTGTAAACTTATCGAATTTAAGTATTTTGTGAACCAAAATTGGACAACTACACAAAAGACGTTACAGAGCAAGCTGTTGAGAAAGATAACTCAGTTGATTTTACATAAAGTTACGTTTGAAGTTGTTTGGTAAAATACTTGCTTTTTGCCGAAAACTGTGAAAGACTTTATTATGTTGCAAACTACGGTTTATCGATCAAATTAATGTATTTGTGCAATATCAGAGCTAGTGAGAACCTGTATTAAGGGATTACAATTTCTAGATTTTTAAATATTTATTGTGCAGCATGGATGGGGTGAAGACTTGATGCTTAAGACGTTAACAATCGATTTTGAATTCGACTTAGAAGCAGATGTGCTTGTGATTGGAGGCGGGCCAGCTGGAACTTGGGCGGCATGGAGTGCTGCATCAAGTGGAGCTAGAGTTGTCCTCGTAGACAAAGGGTATTGTGGTACGACTGGATGCGCTGCTGCATCTGGAAATGGTGTTTGGTACGTGCCACCCGATCCAGAAGCACGGGAAACAGCAAAGGCGAGTCGGGAATCATTGGGTGGGTTTTTATCCGATCGCAATTGGATGGATCGGGTACTGAATCAGACCTATATCAACGTCAATCAGTTAGCAGAGTGGGGTTATCCCTTCCCTACCGACGATGAAGGTAAACCCTACCGGCGATCGCTGCAAGGGCCTGAGTATATGCGGCTGATGCGGCGGCAAATTCAACGCGCTGGAGTCAAGATTTTAGACAACAGCCCCGCCTTAGAATTACTGGTTGATGACGATGGTGCTGTTGCCGGTGCAACAGGTGTGAACCGTCAGACTAGTGAGAAATGGATAGTGCGATCGCAGTCCACAATTATTGCAACTGGTGGCTGTGCATTTCTCAGTAAAGCGTTAGGATGCAACGTCCTGACGGGGGATGGTTATCTAATGGCGGCAGAAGCAGGAGCCGAGATGTCGGGTATGGAATTCTCCAATGCTTATGGCATCTCTCCCGCCTTTTCTTCAGTTACCAAAACCCTGTTTTATAATTGGGCAACTTTCACCTACGAAGACGGTACTGTGATTCCGGGGGCAAGTTCTCATAGACGTTCAATCATTGCTCAGACATTACTGCAACAACCTGTTTACGCCATCATAGACAAAGCGGCGGAATCGATGCGGGCATCTATGCGTTTAGCACAGCCCAACTTCTTTTTACCCTTCGATCGTGCAGGCATCGATCCATTTACCCAACGTTTCCCTGTAACCCTGCGCCTAGAGGGAACTGTGCGCGGTACGGGGGGGATTCGGATTGTCGATGAGAGTTGTGCCAGTTCTGTATGGGGACTTTATGCGGCTGGAGATGCCGCTACACGCGAACTAATTTGTGGCGGATTTACTGGCGGTGGTAGCCATAATGCAGCTTGGGCAATATCTTCTGGCTATTGGTCGGGGAAATCGGCTGCTGAATATAGCCGCAGTTTGGGAGAACATAAAACTCAACGACAAGTTAAGGGTGTTGGAGAGGTAGGATTAGAAAGTGGGAGCGTAGCTTGCCGCCGAAGGCATCGCTCTTTAGCAACTGATGAAATTATTCAAGCAGTCCAAGCTGAAGTATTCCCTTACGAAAAGAACTATTTCCGTACAGAACAAGGCTTAACCGAGTCTTTGGGTAAGCTAAATCATCTTTGGCAAGAACTCCGCAGTAGCCAGGTAACATCAGAGAAAGAGCTTCCCAAAGCGCGAGAAGCTGCGGCAATGGTAGCTACAGCGCGGTGGATGTACAGCAGTGCCATTGAACGTAAAGAAACTCGTGGGATGCACAGACATCTAGACTATCCAGAACTTGATGCTAACCAGCAACATCACTTGATTAGTGGCGGATTAGATCGAGTCTGGGTGAAGAGTCAGCCGCTAAATACAGAAAAGCCTTTATCTAAAATAGGAGCAGCAGTGTGATTGAGTTGGTCAGCGAATCGCGGTGCATAAAATGTAATATCTGCGTGAATATTTGTCCAACCAACGTGTTTGACCGTGTAGCTGATGCGCCGCCAACCATTGCCCGACAGAGTGACTGTCAAACCTGTTATATGTGCGAATTGTATTGTCCAGTTGATGCTCTTTATGTAGCACCAGAAAGTGATATGACAACTTCAGTCAATGAGGCAGAATTGGCAGAAGTTGGGCTACTGGGTAGTTATCGGGAAAACATCGGTTGGGGACATAAACGTACATCAACAGCAAAAGCCGATCAAACATTCCAAATTCTCAAGCAGATGAAATAGTGCAGCGGAGAAAAAAGTCATGCTGGCATTAAAGAAGGCAGGAAGCAAGAAGCAGGAAGCAGAACGTAGTCCTATAAAAATTAGGTATTTTGAGTCTAGTGACTGTTTTCAAACTCGAAGATCCCCCCTAACCCCCCTTTTTAAGGGGGGAAAAGAAATTCTTAAAGCCCCCCTTTTTAAGGGGGGTTGGGGGGATCTTCAAAGACGAGGTTGCTTAACGAGAGGTTTGGAAACACGCCCTAGATACCTTATGTCTAGTACGAGATTATCAACCTCAGTGGCTTGTGTCTTACTGCTACTAACTACAGCGTGTAGCCAAGGCGAAACTAAATCTGCTCAATCCATTGAGGCTGTTAATGTCAATAAAGCTGTCGCTGCATCTAATAATATTTCTACCCTACGAATAGGTTATGTAGGTAGTTCAGAACCTACAGGGGCACTTGGTTGGGCAAAGAAAAAAGGAATTTTAAATCGTGAGTTGCAAAAAGCAGGATTTAAAAACATTACTTTTGCAAGATTTCCTAACGGGCCGGATCTAAATGAGGCGCTTGTCGCCGGACAATTAGATGTTGGTTCTTTAGGCGATACACCAGCCATAGTTTTGAAAGCTAGGGGTCAAGAAACCCGACTGTTGCGGATTAGCCAATTTAATACAACCGCCTGGTTAGTAGCGAAAAAGAATGGTGCGCGATCGCTTGCCGAACTTAAGGGTCAAAAAATAGCTACTCAAAAAGGCTCTTATATGCATCGATACCTGCTGGGTCTATTAGCTGAAGCTAAAATTGCCAAGGATGTAAAAGTTGTTCACTTGATGACTAAGTAGAACGGCGTGGAAAAACCAAACTATGTAAAGATAAATAAATACGGAGA
>NZ_CAWUDN010000162.1:0-12621 GCF_963920915.1 Nostoc sp. PCC 9305 | reverse complement strand
GGGGATCTAAACGCTGTGAGGCAACTCTCAAAGACTTGTGTGTACACCGTAGCCCCGCCTGCGGGGAGGGGTTGGGGGTGGGGTTCTTTTATTATGGGTAAGCACCCGGACATGATATCAGTGAATATCAGATGGGAATCAGAGTCTCCAAGAATTTTTGAATTTTGAATTGTTTAATTATTAATAATCCTCTGCTGAATTAAGTAATAATAGTCACCCTACCTGTATCTAAATCGTAACGACCCCCGACAATTTTCAATTTGCCCGACTCCACCTGCTTATTTAAAAGCTTTGATCGGTTCAATCGTTCAATTTGATATTGCACATTTGCCACCACAGCGTTTTCAACTGCATCACCCGGCTGATCCTTGACCCTTTTTAGGGCTGGCTTAATTGCCTTAACAAAAGTACTAATATCACCAGGTAATGATTCTTTTTTAACAGCTGCGGTTACTGCGCCACAACGCTCATGACCCATCACCATTAGCAGCGGAGAATTTAATAAGACAACTGCATATTCAATACTGCCGATCGCTTCATGTGTGGCAATATTTCCGGCAATCCGCACATCAAAAATGTCCCCAATGCCTTGATCGAAAACAATTTCTGCGGGGACTCGTGAATCCGCACAACTAAGGATGGTTGCAAATGGATGTTGAGCTTGAGCAACTTCGTGCAGCCGCAGCTCAGATTGATCGGGGTATTGGGGATGATGATCGACAAATCGCTGATTTCCCTCGATCAGCTTTTGTAAGGCGGCATCGGGAGTGAGGGATTCAGCAGAAGTTGAGGGGATTTCGGCAGCTTTCGCCTGTTCTACCCGCCAGAGTAAATCGCTGGCAGTTAGCATCATCCCAAACGCCCCAGTCATTCCTAACTTCAAAAAGTCACGACGTTCCATGAAATGTTTCATTGAATTTATAACTCTCTTAAATCGACGCGATACATCTGACAGAGCGAATTTCCATCACATCGGAAACGTAGCAAGTACCTCCGAACTTATTGAGAACTGGTCTGATATTTTCGACAACACGCTTGAGTTCTTCTGGCATACAAAATGCGAGGATGTAAACATTATCAAGCATGGTCATGTCTAAATCTTCTGTCGTTCCTCGTAATCCTTTACCAACAACATTTCTAATGACGGCGTGGTTATGTACACCTGACTTGTCTAAATTATCTAAAATTTTGGCAAGCTCAAAGGAGTTGGCGATAATTTCTATCTTTTTAACTACGTGCATATTATTACCTCCAGAATAGGTTAATTCCGTAGAGATATAGCGGAATTCCCACAATAATATTGAACGGAAATGTGACTGCTAGAGCGGTAGAAACATATAGGCTGGGATTTGCTTCGGGAACAGTCATTCGCATCGCTGCTGGCACAGCAATGTAAGAAGCGCTGGCACACAATACAGCGAATAACAGCGAATTTCCCTGAGGCATACCGATGAATTTGGCGATCGCTAACCCAATGCCTGCATTGAGTATAGGAATTAGTATGGCAAATAAAATCAGGAAAACTCCGGTTTTTTGCAAGTCTTTAATTCTTCTGGCAGCCACCAGTCCCATATCCAGTAAAAAGAAGGTGAGAATGCCATAAAACAACCCTTGAGCAAAGGGTTCTAATACGTGCCAACCACGTTCTCCTGTCAAGACACCAATTAAGAGGCTACCAACTAGGAGAAAAACTGAACTATTAAGAAATGCTTCTTGCAAAACTTCTGACCAAGCAAACTCTCGCTTTTCATCGGCGGTGAATATACTCACCAAGATCAGACCAACAATGATCGCCGGAGATTCCATCAGGGCAAGAGCTGCTACCATGTAACCATCATACTGAATACCAAGCTCAGTTAAAAAAGCGCCGGCAGTGATGAAAGTGACGGCACTGATAGAACCGTAGGTTGCTGCGATCGCAGCTGCATCGTAAGTATCCAATTTCCACTTCAGGATAAAAAAGGTGTAAATTGGAACAACACAAGCCATCATCATTGCTGCTGCGAGTGTTAGAATCACTTCTTGATTAAGTCCGCTTTTGATTAGTTCTACCCCTCCTTTAAAACCAATGGCAAACAGCAGATACAACGAAAGGAGTTTAGGCACTGGTGGGGGAATTTCTAGATCGGACTTGACAAAAACAGCAGTCATGCCTAAAAAGAAAAACAAGATTGGCGGATTCAAAATGTTGGATACAATTAAGCTAAAATCCATATCCACCCCTCTTTATACTGGTAAAACCTGCAATTAAAGAAATTTTTCATCTTTAAAAATTTAACGGTTCAATGATGATGTATCGTGTATTGTTACCTAATGTCAATTGGGTACTCAAGGAGTGAATAGTCCGATTGGTGACTATACTCTCAGTTAGATATGTACAGCGTTTTGCAAGCAAATAAACCACGGTCTAGGAAACATTTTCATGTCTCCACGAAAACGTATTGGGGCAATTTATTAATTTAATTGCTCCTAGTGTTGACAACAGAACAAGTTAGAGCTTGCTCATGATGTTTTGATGTTTGATTCCCCGTGGCTGATTTTACGACACAACGCGCCGGAATAACTAGTGGCTAAGTTTTCTACGTAGAAAAGTTAACGTATTGTCAGGGCAATTCATAATTGCCCCGACAATGTTTTGGTGTATGTTTCGCGGATTTTTGGCATAAATCCGATAAAGATGATACCTGACAATCTTTGTTGACCAAGTTTCGTTAGGATGTTGTAACCTGGGCAATAGCGACTCTCTATTGATGTTACCCCAGGCGTTAGGCGTAGCCCGCACTTCTGCTCCCTTCGACTACGCTCAGGGCAAGTCGTTCAGTGACCGTCGGAGACATCGCTTTTTCACATCTATGACAACAACCATCGACTTTCTCAGTCACCTTAACCCTAGTCAACGTCAAGCTGTCGAACACTACTGCGGCCCGTTGCTAGTTGTTGCTGGCGCAGGTTCCGGTAAAACACGAGCGCTGACTTATCGCATTGCGAATTTAATTCTGAAACACCGTGTCGATCCAGAAAATATCCTGGCGGTTACTTTTACCAATAAAGCCGCGCGGGAAATGAAAGAACGGATTCAACGGCTGTTTGCGGAACAACTGGCAATGAAACAACACGGTCAGCGGTTGGATTTATTGACAGAATACCAACAAACGCTACTGCGATCGCAAGTTTACAAAAACACGATCAAAGATTTATGGTGTGGCACTTTCCACAGTCTATTTTCTCGCATTCTCCGTTTTGATATTGAAAAATATGTAGACGAAAAAGGACGCAAGTGGAATCGCAATTTCTCTATCTTTGATGAATCAGATGTTATCAGTTTGATCAAAGAAATCGTTAATAAAGAGCTAAATTTAGACGATAAGAAGTTTGACGCCCGCTCTGTTCGCTACGCTATTAGTAACGCTAAAAACCAAGGTTTATCACCCCAAGAATTTGAGCAAGACCAACCAAATTATCGCGGAAGGGTAATTGGTCAAGTTTATAATTTATATCAAGATAAGTTAGCACAAAACAACGCTCTTGACTTTGACGATCTTATTCTTGTACCTACGAGATTATTTCAACAAAACGAGCAGGTATTGGGTTACTGGCATCGCAAGTTTCGTCATATCCTCGTAGATGAATATCAGGATACTAACCGCACTCAGTATCAACTGATTAATTTATTAGTTACTAATGGCGAAACCAAAAAGAGCGAATGGCAATGGGAAAATCGCTCAGTTTTTGTTGTCGGCGATGCAGACCAATCGATTTACAGCTTTCGGATGGCAGATTTCACCATCTTGCTAGGATTTCAGGAAGACTTTGGCGATGGTTTGGTAGATGATGACACCCGGACGATGGTTAAGCTAGAAGAAAACTATCGTTCTTGTGAAAACATTCTGCAAGCGGCTAATGAACTGATTGAAAATAACACCCAACGGATTGATAAAGTCCTGAAAGCGACGCGGGGGACGGGCGAACAGATTACTTGTCACAAAGCCGATGAAGAACTTGCAGAAGCGGCATTTGTCATTAATCAAATTAGCACTTTAGAACAGCAGAATCCAGAGTTAAACTGGGGTAGTTTTGCCATACTTTATCGGACGAATGCCCAATCTCGTCCCTTTGAAGAATTGTTGGTGAAATATCAAATTCCTTACACAGTTGTAGGGGGAATGAGGTTTTACGATCGCAAAGAAATTAAAGATGTCGTTGCTTATTTAAGAGCGATAAATAACCCAGCTGATACAGTCAGTTTATTACGAGTTATTAATACTCCCCGGCGGGGAATTGGCAAAACCACTATTGACGCTTTGATGAACGCATCTCAGCAATTAGGGACGACTTTGTGGGAAATACTCAGCGACGAAACATCAGTTAATACATTAGCTGGACGGGCGACAAAAGCTGTAAATAACTTTGCCGCTACGATCAGCCGTTGGCAAGCACAAGTCAGCACGCTTCCCGTGACTGAGGTTTTGCAAGGAATATTGGAAGATTCTGGTTACGTTCAAGATTTGATGAATCAAGGCACGGATGAAGCCACAGATCGGGTACAAAACGTTCAAGAACTTTATAACGCCGCGCTGCAATTTCAAGAAGAAAATGAAGAAGTTTCTCTGCGAGACTTTCTAAGTAGTGCTGCCCTCAGTTCCGATTTGGATAACTTAAAAGAAGGACAGACAGCCGTTTCTTTAATGACTTTGCACGCTTCCAAAGGTTTGGAATTTCCCGTGGTGTTTTTGGTGGGATTAGAACAAGGGCTATTTCCCGGCTACCGTTCCCTAAGCGATCCTGCATCTTTAGAAGAAGAACGCCGCTTGTGTTATGTGGGAATTACTCGCGCCCAAGAGCGGTTATTTTTATCACACGCGCGGGAACGGCGTTTGTATGGTTCTCGTGAACCTGCGATGCGATCGCAATTTCTCGACGAATTACCAGAAGAATTATTATCTACCAAACGCGCGAGTCGTCAAAGTTATACCAAAAGTGCCTCTACTCCTAATGGGAAACAAGACTCAGCCCAGAATTGGCAAGTAGGCGATCGAGTATTACACAAAACTTTTGGTCTTGGTGAAATCACTCACGTCTTCGGAACGGGTAATAAGATGTCTGTAGCAATTAAATTTGCCAGTTTGGGACAAAAAATTGTTGACCCAAGAGTAGCACAGTTGCAACGAGTAGAGTAAGAGGTATATAAACGACCAGATAGACTATATTTTGATGGTGCGTTGCTACATAACAAGCTGTGTCTAACTACAGAAGAAGCATTTATAACTCCAGAACGTGCTGGACTAATTAAAACTTGTTCATTTCTAACTCCAGAACGTGCTGGACTAACTAAGACTTGTTCATTAATAAGTTAGGAAGAAGTTTTATTAACTAAAACTCTTCTTTTACTTATCAATTTTGGACTTTTTATAATTAATCATTAAATTGATTAAATCCAAGTTTAGTTTTACTTATCTAAAAACGAGTTAGTTGTAAATAAAACACCAACATTTATAAGTTGAGCTTAAGTTGTATTAACTCCAGCTTCTTCTGAATTTATCAAAGGATGAGTTTTTGTAACTTGTTGTTTTTCATATTTCAATTTCTTTAAAGTGTTCAACAGTAGGAAATGGCTCATAAAAATGATGTAGAAGTTTTTTCCACTCTTGATACTCAGCAGAATTTCTAAATCCTACAGTATGAGATTCTAAAGTTTCCCATCTGACAAGTAATAAATATTTACCTTGGACTTCTATACATTTATGCAATTCATGGGATGAATATCCCTCCATTGAGGAAATAATTTTAGAAGCTTTTTTGAAAGTAGCTTCAAAATCGAATTCTAGACCAGATTTGACATTAAGAATAACTGCCTCAAGAATCATAAAGTTTTGTGGTGACAATTGGACTAATGTTATTTAGTATAATTTTAAGCATAATTACTCATAAAAATGTAGGCATTAACTTTGTTTTTGAAGATGCACTGATGTTCTAAGCAAACCTTTCAATAAATTATATGTATTTTAAAAAGTAGGAAAAGTGGGAAAAGTAGGTTGTTTTATTCTAATTATTAAATATTTGTGAGATCAGTGGTATTATACTTCTTGCTTGATCAATCAAACAGAACTTATTTTAAAAGCACTTACTTTTAAAACAAGTTCTGTTTGGGCGCGATATTTCCTAAAAATGCGTGTTCTGTATTTCAGGCATTGCTATTAAAAAAGGCTATTAAATAGACGAGAAAAGCTTGGATTTTCTCAGATATTTACTATTAAATAAAGTCAGAACTACAAAGTTTTCTAGACATTCCATACAAATTTTAGTAGGCATAAATTCGGTTATTTTTAGGCTTCATCTTTGTAGCCGAATTTTATTGTGTGAAGTAACAAAACCGATCCAGGATCAAACTTAACAGAGAGGCTTTGACGATGAAAATACAAAACCTATTTACAAAGGTTTTCTGGTTGACATTGATTTCTATCACAATCATGGTTGTGACTATTTTCAGGTTAAGTCCTAGTTTGGCTCGTTCCACGACAACACCGCTAGTTCCAATACCAGCAAAGGAAGTGATTATAGCCAATAATTCAGCAGGAAGGTCTCTCTATAACAGATTAGGAGGCTACAACGCAATTGCCGCAGTCATTGACGATTCCGCAGGAAACATATTTGCTGACCCATTGATTGGTAAATACTTTATTGGCTTGAGTACCAACTCAAAACAGCGGCTGCGTGAGTTGCTAATAGCTCAATTCTGCCAAGCAGCAGGTGGCCCTTGTGTGTATACTGGGCGGACTATGAAGCTTTCTCATAGTGGAATTGGTGGAGGTCTCACCAATAGTGAATTTTATGCTTTTGTTAATGATATAGGCCTAGCCCTTGATAAAAATGGGGTCAAGCAACCAGAGAAAAACCAAGTGTTGGCATTTGCCAATAGTCTTAGAGACCAGATTGTTGAAAAGTTATAGACAGGGGTGACGAAAGATAGTTGACCCAAAAGTAGCGCAGTTGCAACGAGTAGAGTGATAAAATCGCAGAACCCCGACTTCTCAAATAAGTCGGGGTTCTTGTTTTGTATATTGCAATTTTTTCAAAGTGTTCAACAGTGGGAAATAGTTCATAAAATTAAGTTAATGTTACTTAGTTTAATCTGAATGTATGTCTACGACGGGCTACTCCTACGCAAACATTTTATTGAATTAAAAATAATTCTTGAAAAAATAGCTAATAGCAGCACAAAACGGAGTATATTGACCATTGGCATCCAGTTTTTCATAACCTTGGGCAAGTAGCTGTATTTCTGCTTCAGTTAAACCATCAGTAGCAAGCAATGCAGCGTCAATTGCTAGCCTACGCATATTTTGCAGCTTGCTGATATTGAGTGCAAGGTTTTCAATTGTTGTTTCAGCAGCAGCTTTTTTCGCTGGCTCATCTGTTGGTTGAATTTCTCCAGAAGCAGGGTATTTGAAAAAATCAGTGCAGGTTATTTCTAGAGGCGAAACCATCAGATGCTCGTCGTACCAGTTATCTTTTCTATGACCACAATGTACTGGTACTCGAGGTTGTTTTTCATCTTCACCTTGACATGACACCATGAGATTTGCGTATTCATAAGTCAATTGTGGATAAATACTTTTGGGTTTCAAGTGTTCAATATGGCATTCATTCCTAGTGATCGAAGCACCACAGTAACAACAGATATAACCTTGTTCACAGAGCAATGCCTCGAACACATCATTTTTCACTGATTTTTTGAATTTTATCCAAGGAAGTACCTTACTGCCAAGGTTATTATTCCATTTAGTTAAGCTAATCGGTTTTGCAACCTTTTTTATATACTTCATCTATTGAGAATTTCCTTTCGCCGAATGAGTACATCCGCTTTGACAAACTCTGGCTCATCTGCTCCAATTTCATTAGCCAATTGTTGACGTAATCGCCTAGCACCTTCAATATTTCCAGCATCAATTAGTCGAAAAAGTTCTAAAAGACTTTCCTTAATTTCCTTGGGACGTTCTGGAACACCCATGAGGTCTTCTAATATACGATTGCTATCTCTACCAAAAGAACTTTCTGGTCTTTTAGCAACAACACCTTCATCTTTTTTTTCTAGAATAAAAATTCCTTTTGGCTTGACTTGGCTAATTACTTGAGGCGAATGCGTGGTGACAATAAATTGGCAATTGGGGAATGTTCTTGTCAAAGCTGGAATAATTTCTCGTTGCCATTTGGGGTGTAGGTGGAGTTCAATTTCATCAATTAAAACAACGCCACTACCTTGGAGTGCATCTGGTAAACTAGGGTTAGCGATCGCTAATCGTCTTGCTAAATCTCCCACCATAGCCAGCAAGCATTTCTCCCCATCAGATAGTTGATTAACTATGAGTTCTTTACCTTGTTTTTGCACAGTCATTCTCATTAGCGGGGAACGACGCACTCGTAAATTAGAAAAACTCGGTATTAATGAAGATATGGCTTGCCTGACTGATTCTAATTGCCTATCCCGATAACTAGAATTACCTTCTAGGCGTAACTCATTCTCTAAATCTTCTTGCTTTTTAAACCATTCAAAGAAGATTCTAAACTCACTTCCTACTCCTGTAAGTGCGTTTTCATATACATCTATTTGTTCAAATGAATGCTTTGTGCGAATCTTCAAAGGAATATCCAAGACTGCACGATTGGTGGAATAATAAACTAAGACAGGAATATTTAATTGATTAGATATATATAAATCTTTTTTGATATTTTCAGCAACCTTTGTTATGGCTGACAGGTTAGTGTTAGTATCTTTGCTTAATCCTTTATGTACCTTGGTTAGAGACCATATTGCTTCTTCAGAATTCAATGAAACAGTGATTTCGTTATGTGTTTCCTTTTGCCCATTAGTGATGTCTTCCTCCCTGAAGACTCTTCCTGAAGATGTTGAGTGTTGAATCGAGCTAGTAAAACGCGATAGAAGAATAGCAAGGCAATCAATAATACTCGATTTACCTACGCCGTTGATACCAATAAATACCGTTGGCTCTGCTTCATCGAACTCAAGCGTCAAATCGCCGATTCCACGGAAGGATTGCATTGTCAGGCGCTTGACTTTCATAGTTTTAATAACGCTGAATGTAATTTACTTGGTGCGTAATACCCAACCTACAACTAATCGAAAGCAGACTTGACATAATCAACTGCTAAAGGTGTGATTTTATCGACAAGATTATTAATGACGCCTCGTTCATATTCAGTCCAAATTCTAGGATGACCAAAAATGCATGGTTGTAAAATTCCCCAGAGTTGTCCATCCTGACGTATATGGGCATGAATAAGGGCCCGATGTCCAAAATTCTTCTGTTCAAATTCTCGATTTAATACTTGAGGAGCAGCAGTTTCTACATCTTCAACAAAGATTGAACGTTCAGCACGTAACGCAGCCGCAAACATCGGATCTTCATCTACTAAAGTTGGGGGTTGTGCTGCCCATTCTTCATTATAAACAGTTGGTATATCTGGAGTACGAATCCAACAAAAGGCAACTCTACCAAGATCATTTTGGGGATTGTGCAGGTATAGAAAACATCTATCAGACTGCAAAAAATCGCCTATAGCTGGTAATAGTGCAGAAAATATAGCCTCTGGTGTTTGAGATGATTCTACAATATTTTTGAGTCCAGAAGTAAGTTCTTGCTGAGTCATATAACTAAGCTGATTTTAATTGAATAATCCCTTTATCAAAAACGCGATTATTAGTAGCGATCGCACTTATTTCTATTCTATCTTTATACACTTCATAAGAAGCAAAACTTAAGTCACTGGTAGAATACCCTGTCCACTCAGAACGCCCTACAGGACGATTACCAGCACCCGCGCCACAAATTAAGTAAGTTGTCCCATCAATAGCACGAGTGCGCTCATAATTATGTTCGTGACCATTGATGTAAAGTTGAACGCCGTATTTTTTAAATAGCGGAGTAAAAGTTTTAATAAAATCTGGATTATTCCCATACTGACCCGATGAATAAATTGGATGATGACCAAACACCACTTTCCAAGGAGCATTACTAAGACTTAATTCTTTTTCTAACCAAGGTAGCTGGTTTTTCCAATCAGCATTTCCGTTAGTATCTAAAGCAAAAAATTGCACAATTCCGCGACGGAATGTATAGTAACGTCCCTTCATATTAAAGCCAGCATACTTGACTTGTAGATCGCCATTAGCGGTACGAATATCGTGATTACCTAAACAAGCCTGAAATTTCACACCTTGCTTGAGTAAACCTTGATAAGGACGCTCAAAAACTGCATTAATTTTCTCAATTTCGCCGTTATTGTAAATGTTGTCTCCAGCTAAAACGACTAAATCATAAGGATTTTTCTTATGATACGCATTCATAGCTCCAGCCACAGCATACTGTCCTTTAGCCCCAGTCCCCGTATCTGCTACAGACACAAAACGTAATAACAAGTCTTTTTTGGTTGGGTTGGCGGCTATAGCTGTTGTTGAATCGCTAATATCAGCACTTTGATGATTTTGATGAGCAAACATCCAGCTTAAAAATCCTGTACCAATGGCGCTGACGCTACTTAAAAATAAAAATTGACGGCGTTTCAGTTTCATAAATCACCAAATTTAATAAATAATCAGTTTAGCGAAAACAATGAGCAATGAAGTGATACATTAATGCAAAAGAAGGCAGCACCAGTAATAATGTACGTTGTTTGTCTTTGATTCGCTGCTTTTGGTGAAAGTTCCATGTCACAAGACAATCAGTCAAAACCGACGGATGAGCAGATAACTCAACCTCCCCAAAAACCTTACCAGAGAGTTCAGCCATTTTGGAAGGCTAAAATTATCCAACTTCTCCAAGGGACGATTGGGGTTTTAGAAGTAACGGTGGAAAAACTGGAGACAGCACCTCCACCTGGTAGTGAGGAAAAACCTGGTTTTTTTCAGCAACTTCAGTTGAGATGGGGTGGACTGTTAAGGACAATCCGCTTGTTTTTACCATCAAATTTGTCAACAAAGTTATCAGATACAGCTTTGACGGGAATTGTGACTGGAATTGCTGTAATTCTCGTTTGGACAACTACGACTGTCTTTACTGGTAAACCTACGGTAATAGCAACCCTTCCTCCGGTTGAAGAGGTTCCCATACCAACACCAACGATAACTACTCCACCGGAGTCAGTCGCACCAGAACCACAGCCACCAGAGGAAATTACGCCCCCGCCAGAAGTACAAATTACGCCACTAACGCCGGAACCGGAACCAGAACCAATTCCTACGCCAACGCCAATCCCAACGCCAATCCCAACACCAACGCCGACACCCATCATAGAATTGACACCTGAACAAGCTTTGATTGCGGCTATTGAAAATCAGGTAGCCGAAATTAGCGATCGCGTTGCCTCTGGTCTGATAAAGTCAATTCAAGCCAACTTCCGTACAAGTAACTTGACTGTCAAAATTAGTAATGATTGGTACACTCTCAATGAATCTCAGCAAGACAAACTAGCTGCGGAGATATTACAACGCTCTCAAGAACTTGATTTTACTCATTTAGAAATTATCGATTCCCAAAACATGCTGATAGCTCGTAACCCGGTTGTTGGAACTGAGATAGTGATTTTTAAACGGCAAACAGCAAGCTAAAGTAATTCGTAATTCGTAATTCGTAATTCGTAATTTAGACGTTTAACTTTAAGTATTTATGTTAGACAACGTTTCGCTATTGCTGAAAGCTTGTGAAAACTTAAACATTAGCTATGAAATTCTTCATCCTTCGGAAAACTTAATCAAAATAAAATTGAATAATAAACAGCATTATTTTTGTAACTATAGTACTCCCTTACTTAATCAAGCAGTAGCACACCTGCTCAAAGACAAAGAATATACTTATCATGTTTTAAATAAAAAAATTAAACTTCCTCGCACAGTGGGTTTTCTTTCCCCTTTTTGTGACACCAAATATAAGATTTACTTAAAATTTCCAACTATTCAAGATATCGTATTAGAAATAAAAGAAAATTTTGAAACGCCAGTAATTATTAAAAGAAACTCTGGTGCAAGCGGGCATAATGTCTTTTTATGTAACAATATAGATGAAATTGAAACTGCTTTAAAAGAAATTTTTAATATTAATAATAAGTATGATTACGTCGCTCTTGCTCAAGAATTTATTCATATCAAATCTGAATATAGAGCGGTTTTCTTAAATAAAGAGTTAGTTTTGCTCTATGAAAAAGATATAACTGATGCCAAATTTGTCGGTAATCTCAGCCCTCTACACTGGGATGGTGCGAAAGCAAAGTATATTAACGATCCACAAATACTATCAGAGATTGCTAATTTTGCTCAACCAGTTTTTGAAGAGTTAGACCTTGATTATGGTGGCTTTGATATTGTATTAGATCGAGATAATCAATATTGGTTAATTGAAATAAACTCTCATCCAAATTTTGGCATTTTTATTAGAGACAATGGAGAGGAGCATGTTTTGAAAATTTTTGAAAAAATGCTTGTTAGCCTAGCCTCAAATTGAAAAAATAAATTATCCAATATTGTGGGGTGGGCATCTTGCCCGCCATATAAACTGGGCGGGCAAGATGCCATTGGTGTCAAGTTAAGGCATCAGCCCAGATGTTAAGCGA
>NZ_CAWUDN010000161.1:0-12624 GCF_963920915.1 Nostoc sp. PCC 9305 | reverse complement strand
AACTCCTAACTCCTAACTCCTAACTCCTAACTCCTAACTCCTAACTCCTAACTCAATTCTTACCGTCGTTTCCACCAAATAATAACTGCGATCGCAAACCCAATTAAGGGTAAAAGCAACAGAGATAACAATATTAAAAGATTACCTTGTGCTGTTGTCAGGGTTATGCGTCGATTTTTCGGTTCTTTGGGACGAATGGAAAGAGGTTGCTGATCTTGTTGACTCAGCCAAGTAACTGAGTTGAGGAATACATCTCCATTTAATTGCTGTTGAAACAAACCATCGGTAGCGAAATCGGAATTTCCTAAAACTACTAACCGAGACTCGGTAGTTGTTTGAGATGAGGGAGTAGGGGAAGGAGTGGGCGAAGCCTTCCCTTGAGTCGTTGGTGATGGTAGTGGTAATGCTTGTGGAGTATTGGGGGAAGGGGAAGGAGTCGGGCTAGTCTTGCTTTGGGTAGTTGGTGATGGTAAGGGTAACGCTTGAGGAGTCTTGGGTGAGGGTGAAAGAGTCGGGCTACTCTTACTTTGGGTGGTTGGTGATGGTAGAGGTGAAGGTGTAGGTGAAACTTGGGGAGTGGAAGTAGATTTGGGTGTTTGTTTTCTTGTTAAGGCAACGCCCAAGGTTAAAGGCCCTTTCAGGTCTTTATCTGCATTAAACTCCAATTTTTCGCTTTGGAGGTCGCTTTCTGCCCAACTGCTAGGGTAGGGTTTAGTTCGTAGCAGTGGAGTAGCCTGAACACCAGGCACAGAGATAATTTCCAGTGGTCGGGCAATCGGATAAAAAGAATTGCCGTTACCGAAATCTTTGGTAATTGGATGTTGTCCATATTCTGTGACTAAGGGCGCAGCAGGGCCAAGTCCCACGACGCTTTCGCCAGAGACATCGACTGCTAAACGATTATCCAGACGAACACCCCACTCTTGTAGCAAGCTGTTAAGTTTGGGATCGGTATTAGGATCGATCATCAGCAGTAAGTTACCGCCGCGATTAAGATATTCTTGCAAAGCTTTGACTTCACCCTCAAACAGTCCTCGCTTGGGGCCAGCTACTATTACGACAGCCGCATCTTGAGGAACTTTGGAAGTTTCTCCCAAATTCAGAGGTGATGTTGTAAAGTTTTTATTGCCTAATCCCTGAACTGCTTGTGATATTGCATCTTTACCAGGCGAAAGTTGGCGTTCGCCATGACCTTGGAGTAAGTAAACTTTGGCTGTGGTTGAATTTGTTAGTTGTTGTAGACGACCAGTTAATCTAATTTCTGATAATCGCTCATTTTCATTTATCGTCTGTACTAGTTGCCGTTTATCGCCAGATTCTAAATAAACTTCTCCATAATCTTTGACGCCAAACTTTTCTGCAAGTCCTGGTCTAGCTTGGGGGTCGATATACTCGTATTTAAATTTTGAGCTTTGGCGCTGATAATTTTCTAGCAGTTCTCGGTCTTGGGGATTTTGGTTAATATCAAATACCCACACTTTAACTGGCTGTGGTAAAACTCTTACTAATTCACGTGACTGGGGTGCAAGAGTAAATAATTGAGCCTCTGTTAAGTCTGCCCGCAAGTGATAGCGAGTCCCCAAAAAGTTAATCAATCCTAGAATTGCTAGCACTGCCAAAGTTGCCACTAGGGCATTAGTCCCAGCTTGGGTAGAACGACGATTCCACCAGTTACTCTGGTAGCTTTGCCATATTATCCCCAACCCACTAATAACAATTCCCGTAATCAGAAATATTAATGGAATTAATCCCCACTGTTCAGAGACTAATCCAACTGTTAAGCCGACAGTAATTAGGAATGGGCCTAACCAAAACAGATATTTCCACAGTTTATTTTTTGCAACTATTTTCATATTATTAGACTGAAGTGAGGAGTTAGGAGTTAGGAATTATGAGTTTTAATAAAACACAATTCAGGAGTCAGGAGTAATAATTCAGAATTAATTCAATTATGTATAACTGGCGGATAGCGCAGCGTCTCGTAGAAAGCATCTGAATAAACGGGTTTAATTCTCCCACTTTCTTGTTCTGGATTCTGGATTCTGGATTCTTCTTCAACTCCTCACTCCTAACTTTTAACTCATAACTTATATAACTATTGTCTTTGAAAACGCAGTGCATCAATTGATTGAGCTGTAAGAAAGATGCCCAAAAAAATGTAACTGGCAAATAAAATTAAAGCACTAGTATCAAAAATGCCTTGGATTAATGTGTTGTAATGTTTCAGCAACGATAAATAACCTAAAGCTTCACCTACGGGGCCAGGGACAATTTTGGCGATTAAATCAATCAATAACAATAATAAAATTACTGCAAAGGTAAGAACAGCAGATAGAATTGTGCTGTCTGTTAATGAGGAAATAAACATTCCTACAGATAAAATTGCTGCTGCTAGTAAGATTAATCCAATATGGCCCAGTAATGGAATTGAGGGTGTCATTGGTGGATTTGAGCCGCTGATGGCGATCGCTTCCAACACTAGCATGGGTACAACCATTGTGATAAAAAATGTTATCACGCCTAGTAATTTACCTACAGCTACCGCCCAATTGGTGATTGGTGAGGTGGCTAACAGTTCTAAAGTGCCGCGCTTACGTTCTTCGGCATAGAGTCCCATCGAGAGAATCGGCAGGATAAACAACAATAGCCACCCCATACGATCCAAAAATGCTCGGACAAATTCGTAGGGGACATCTATCGGTGGTACTGGTACTCCCAGCTGTTGCCCTTGTGCATCTATTGCCGCAACTCCTACCAAAATTCCGTCTGGGCCTAGCAAAATCATCACGAAGAATAACCCGGCGATGAACCAAAATATGCCTGCGATCGCATAAGCTAAGGGCGATACAAAATAACTCTGTAACTCTCGGCGATAAATGGCAATAATATTACTCAGCACTATACCCATTTACGCTGCCTCTCCTTCTTTGTCTGCTGCTAAGTCTACATCAGGATCGAAATTCTTTTCTTCTGTGGTCAGTTGCAAGAATACATCTTCTAAGGTGGCGTTAACCCGCCGCAGTTCGTGTAAACCAAATCCTGCACGGACTAATGTTGTGGCAATATCCTTTCCTGGTTCTTTTCCTGGTTGCGATATCACCCGCAGGTAAGCGCGGTTTTCCTGGGGTTGATGACCTCCGGCTGTGGGAATTGATTCTATCAGGCTCACACCCGCGACTTTTTGCAATACCTGTTTCGCTAGGGCAGCTTCTCCATCTATTTCCAACTCATACCCAGAACCACCTGTCAACTGAGTCATTAGGTTTTCTGGTGTATTAGTTGCCACTACTTTACCGCGATTGATAATGGCGACGCGGCTACAAGTCATACTCACTTCTGGCAGAATGTGCGTGGAAAGAATAATTGTGTGAGTACCAGCAAGGCTTTTAATTAAATTCCGCACCTCAATTATTTGTCGGGGATCGAGTCCAACGGTGGGTTCATCGAGAATAATCGCTGGGGGATCGTGGACGATCGCTTGAGCAATTCCGACTCTTTGGCGGTATCCTTTAGAGAGTTTGCGAATAATTACTCGCCGCTTATCTTCTAAGTTGCAGCGTTCGATGGCGGCTGTCACCTTATTGGGGCGATCGCCTGCTGGTACTCCCTTAATTCGGGCGACAAAATGCAAAAATCCCTCCACCGTCATATCTGGATATAACGGCGGTGTTTCCGGTAAATAACCAATGCGTTGGCGCACAGCCAGAGAATTTTCATGGACATCATAACCAGCAATCCGGGCATTTCCATTAGTTGCCGGTAAATAACCAGCCAGAATCCGCATGGTTGTGGTTTTTCCAGCGCCATTGGGGCCCAACAACCCTAAAATCTCCCCAGGTTCGACGCTAAAAGTGACATCAGTAATCGCAGGGGTAGAGCCGTATATTTTACTCAGATGTTCAACTTCAATCATCCGTATAGTGGCGATCGCAAATTATAGAATACCCAATAATCTTAGATCGCAATATTAAGTATGGGGGACTGACACAAAGATTAGCTGACAATGGGTAAAGTTCCTGAAAAACCTCTTTCGGGATTTCCAAATAAAAAAAATCCCAAATTTTCTTGTGGGATGAGTGTCCTCACCCGTCTCACATTCAGGATGCCATTGGTGCAAATTAAGGCATCAGCCAGTAATAAGCCATTCTCATACTCTGCATAGGAACGAGATAAACGAGAGAATAATGGGAAATCGAGCTTTTTTAGATTTGTGTGTATACCATAGCCAATCTGTACTAGGAGCAGTGTCGAGTTAATTAAGCAAGTATCTTGAAAGAAACTATTTCTAATTTCTCTTTTGAGCGCAGACAAGGGCGAGATTAGCCAGCCACTTGAACGCCCGTTTACCAAAGAATTGGGTCTAAAGCCCCGTGCTTCTAGCACGGCTTTAAAGTAAGGAGTAATGAGTAATGAGTGGATCAAAAATGGGTATTTACTTATTACTTATTACTTATTACTCATTACTCCAGAATCCCCGCATCCTGGTGTTCGGGGAGGATGTCAATCACCAGCTTGCACATCGTTGGTGCATCTGTTAGCCATATTTATTAGCAGCTAATCGGTGTTGTTTGGGATGAGAATGTGGAGGATTAACTCAAATTTTGCCAAGGAGATTATGAGGTATGAATGAACCCTTGAACGTCCTAATGGTTGAAGATTCAGAAATCGACGCCATGTTAGTTATCCGTGAACTGCGTCGCGGTGGTTTCGAGCCAATCTCGCAACGTGTCGAAACGGTAGAAGATTTACATACAGCCCTCAATAGCCGTACCTGGGATGTGATAATTTCAGATTACCGATTGCCTGGATTCAATGCTCCTATGGCTTTGGAAATAGCAAAGCAGAGTCAAAAAGATATTCCTTTCATTCTCGTTTCTGGCACAATCGGCGAAGTATCTGCTGTGGAAATGATGAAAGCAGGTGCTCATGATTATGTAATGAAAGACAACTTAAGCCGATTGCCGGTGGCGGTGCGTCGAGAACTTCGGGATGCTCAAGTGCGGGCAGAGCGCCAACAAGCCCAAAATCTGTTACAAACATTAGCATCTAATATACCGGGAATAATTTATAGCTTTGTACATCATTTTGATGGTTCTATTGTCTTTGAATACATCAGTTTCGGCTGCCTGGATCTTCTAGAATTAACACCAGATCAAATTTTATCAGATGCCTCTGTGTGCTTTGCACAAATCCATATTGATGACCGTGCCGGATGTTATATGGCTGCCAAACGCAGCGCTCAAACTTTAAAACCATTCTTTTATGAATGGCGATTAGTTACACCCTCTGGCAAACTGAAGTGGGTACAGGCAAGTGCGCGTTCAGAGTGTCGAGAAAACGGGGATATTGTTTGGCATGGGGTTTTATTAGATGTGAGCGATCGCAAACAAGCACAAGAACTAATTATTCACAATGCCTTACACGATCCATTGACAGATTTACCGAATCGGACGCTTTTAGTAGAACGGCTAGAATTATCAATTAACCGAGCTAAACGAATAGAAACCTATCGTTACGCCGTCTTATTTCTCGATCTAGATCGGTTCAAAGTTATCAATGATAGCTTAGGACATTTAGCTGGAGATCAACTACTTAAAAGCATTGCTCAGAAGCTAAAAACTCATCTGCGAGAGATTGATTTAGTCGCTCGAATCGGTGGTGACGAATTTGTAATTCTGCTAGAAGGTATTTCTGGTATGGAAAAAGCTATTCAAATTACTGAGCGGATTCTAAAAGATTTTCAAACACCATTGATCCTGAATGATTCGGAAGTGGTTATCAGTACAAGCATCGGTATTGTCTTAGGAACAAAGAACTATTCTTGCGCCTCCGATTTACTCCGAGATGCCGATATTGCCATGTATAGAGCCAAAGCTCAAGATAGAAGTTCCTACAAAATTTTTGATATAGAAATGCACACTCAAGCCGTAAATCGACTAACTCTAGAAACCGATATCCGTAAAGCTTTAGAACGAGAAGAGTTTGTTATATACTATCAGCCGATTGTTGACATACTTGGCGATGGCGGTTCAAGCCCACACGTTAGTCGCGAATTGCAGCTGCAAGCAGTTCGGCTGATTGGATTTGAGGCATTAGTGCGCTGGCAACACCCAACTCGCGGGTTTATTTTGCCGGAGGAATTTGTTCCTGTTGCTGAAGAAACGGGGCTAATTGTACAAATCGATCGCTGGATGTTCTACAAAGCCTGTCAACAACTGGCAAACTGGAAAACCAAGTTTGCTAGTCACTTCCCGCTCAAGATGAGTATTAACCTATCTGCTCAAGATATTCGCCAAGCTAACTTAATTGATGGCATCGATCAAGCACTAGCCCAAACGGGTTTAGAAGGCGATTCCATAGCCCTAGAAATTACCGAGAGTATGTTGATTGAGAATATCAGTCAGACAATTGATTTATTAACCCAATTAAAAGACAGAAAAATTCAAATCAGCATTGATGACTTTGGTAGCGGTTATTCATCACTAAATTATCTTCATCGTTTACCAGCTGATAATTTGAAGATCGATCGCTCCTTTGTAAGTCAGATGCAGGAAGGGAATCGTAATTATCAGGTTGTTAGTACTATTATTGCTTTGAGCAATCAACTCGGATTAGCCGTGATTGCCGAAGGTATTGAAACACCACAACAACTTCAATGGTTACAGGAACTTGGGTGCGAATTTGGTCAAGGTTATGTGTTCTCTAAACCTCTAAGAGATGAGACAGCAGAAGTACTTATAGCAAGTCAAACTACGTATTTATCCTCTGGTGAATACGGCAACAGATACGCTAATTAAAAAAGCAGAAAAAGCTCTTGGCAAAGTCAAACTATAAGTAGGCGATCGCTTTGTGATTATCTCTAATACTTAAGTAAATATCCTGGCGATATCAATAATTTACTTATGTATTCAAATTTCAATATTGATGGCCATCAAATAATTAGTAGTATGGTAGCTAATGACCAATAGCCAATATTTTCTATTTATCCTGAGCCAGATATTATTCTATAATTTTTGTTATGAATTAGTTTTGTGTTTTTATTTAGTATTTTAGATTAGCAAAACAGTGCAATTTATCTTGACGAGCGAGCTAAATTTTTCCTTTACATATCAGATAGCTAACAAATAAACCTCTAGCAAAAGAGGTTTATATAACTCACCAAAAATCTATCTGGAGATAAGTTACTAAAATTTACAAACTAGCTTAAGGTATATACAGCTTTTGTAATGAGTATTGGTTTTTCCAAGAACTTTTCATGCCCCATATTCATTATTCTCAATTACTGCGTTATGGCATCGTTGTATTAATTGTCGCACTTGCACTAGTGCTAATGTTGATGCTAGACCCCTGGTTAAACATGAGTGGAACTCCTTTTCTACTGTTTTTTAGCGCTGTAATTTTGAGTGCTTGGTATGGTGGTTTGAAGTCAGGATTGTTAGCAACTTCTCTATCTGCGTTACTGAGTAATTACTTCTTTCTCCCCCCAGCTTATGAGCTGAGTTTTGACTTATCTAATTCTGTACGAATTGGATTGTTTGCATTACAAGGATTGCTCTTTAGTATTTTATGTGAGGCATTAAAGACTGCGAAAAAACGAGCTGATAGGAATCTGCAACAGCTGAGAGTTAGTGAAGAAAGATTTCGATTAGCGTTAAGTAGTTCAGATATCGTGGTCTTTCAGCAGGATCGTGATTTGCAATACCAGTGGATTCATAATCCTCAAGGTCTAAACACTGCTGAGGAAATGTTAGGTAAGTCTGATGATGAATTATTTCCAGCCTCAGTATCAGAGCAATTGCAGGCAATTAAGCTAAAGGTAATAGAGACTGGTGTTGCAACCCGTGAAGAAGTTTATCTGACAACTTCTGGAGAAGACTGTTTTTATGATTTGCTAGTTGAACCACTAAGGGATGCAGACAATAGCATTTTAGGTATTACCTGTGCAGGTGTGAATATTACTGAGCGCAAGCAGGCAGAACTAGAAAAAGCCAGATTGCACCAGGAACTTCAGCAAGCTATTGGGCAAAAAGACGAATCTCTGGCTTTACTCAATGCTTGGCTTACTAGTTCGCCAGTGGCGCTGGCTTTTCTTGATACTGAGCTTCGCTACGTTCATGCTAATGAAGCGCTAGCTGCTATTAATGGTGTACCGCAAACTCAACATATTGGCCGCACCTTTAGGGAAGTACTACCAGAATGGGCGGCGCAAATTGAGCCTGTTTTTCAGCAAGTAATGGAAAGGAGGCAGCCCTTACTCAACCAAGAAGTGAGCGGTGAAACCTATCCGCCTGGGGTATATCGTTATGGTCTTGTCAGCTATTATCCGGTGTGTTTGCCGGATGGGCAGTTGTTGGGAGTGGGCATTAGTTCAATTGATATTACTCAACTGAAACAAACTGAACAAGCATTACGTGAAAGCGAAGCAAAGTTTCGTAGTGTGGTTGAGTCAAACATGATTGGTATCGGTTTCTGGAGTCAAGACGGGGGGATTACAGAAGCGAACGATGCCTTGCTAAATATGGTGGGTTATACTCGTGAAGAATTACTTGCCGGAACACTTCGCTGGCAAGACCTAACTCCTACAGAGTACATGCCACTCGATAAGGAAGCAATAACTCAATTTCAAAACAGTTCTTTTTGCACGCCATATCAAAAAGAATATATCCGTAAAGACGGCTCACGCTTCCCAATTTTGATCGGTGGTAGCCATTTTGAAGGGACTGTAGATCGAGGAGCTTTTTTTGTTCTCGATATTACAGAGCGCAAGCAGGCTGAGGAAAGACTACGCTATATTGCCCAAATTAGTAGTTTACTCTCTACTTCGCTAGATTATGAACAAACTTTAGAACAGATCGCTAAAATCTCAGTTCCCCAACTAGCTGATTGGTGTAGCGTCGATATTTTAAATGAAGATGGTTCCATTCGTCGCCTACCCATTGCTCATGCAGACCCATCGAAAGCGGAGTTGGCGCGTAAACTTCAAGAGTATGGGACAGATTATAAGGGTGCAAGTGCAATTACTAGAGTACTGCAAACCGGGCAAAGTGAATTGATCTCAGAGGTATCTGATTCGCTATTAGTGGCGACTACTCAGAATCAGGAACACTTAGAACTCGTTCGGCAATTGGGGATGAACTCTGTGATGATTGTGCCCTTAATCGCAAAAGGGCGAGTACTCGGCACTATCAGCTTTGTCACCGCAGAATCAAACCGTCGCTACGATCGCACTGACCTAACTTTAGCAACAGATATTACCCATCGTGCTGCCTTAGCAGTGGAAAATGCCCAACTTTATCGAGACATCCACCAAGCTTTAGTCCATTATGCCGAATCTCTATCTCTCCTAGATGCGCTGCTAGAAGCTGCTCCTGTTGCCGTATGCTTTTTAGATCGGGAACTGCAATATATCCGCATTAATCAAGTTTTCGCTGACATTAACGGTTTAACTATAGAAGAACATCTAGGACGCAAATTTAGGGAAGTTTTGCCAGCGATGGCGGCTGAGTTAGAGCCACAGTTACAGCGCGTGTTAGATACTGGAGAACCCCTGCTGAATATGGAAATCAGCGGTGAGACAAGGGAGCAACCCGAACGTTACGGTTACTGGCTCGGCAACTATTACCCAGTTCATAACGCAATGGGTGAAACGGTAGGAATTGGCATTATTTTGGCAGATGTGACAGCAGCAAAGCAAACAGAAGTTGCTTTGCGAGAAAGCGAAGAAAGGTTTCGGGCAATGTTCAATCAGGCAGCTGTGGGTATTACTCTAGTGGGGTTGGATGGAAGATTTCTGCAAATTAATCCTGCCCTATGCGAAATTACTGGCTATAGCCATGAAGAGTTAATTCAAATGAACTTTCAGGAAATTACCCACCCTGACGACTTAGAAGTTGATTGGGAAAATGCTCGGCGAGTTTTAGCAAAAGAAATTAGTGGTTATTCCCTGGAAAAGCGCTACATCCGCAAAGATGGTTCTATAGTTTGGGTAAACCTAACTTCATCAGCAGTTTGGGATGCTAAGGGACAACCAAAGTATGCATTAGGGATTATTGAAGATATTAGCCATCGCAGACGAGTTGAAGCCACACAAAACTTTTTAGTCGAAGCCAGCACCTTACTAGCTGCCTCATTAGATTATGAAATCACCTTAGAAAATGTGGCAAATCTAGCAGTTCCAACTTTAGCAGATTTGTGCATTGTAGATGTCTTTGAGGAAGATTGGTCAAGTAAACAAATTGCGTTGTTTACCGCCGCAGGCATCGCAATTGCCGATCCCACAAAACTGAATATTTTAGACGAAATCCGACGGCGTTATCGACCCAAAACCAAAGCCAAAGAGCTTGTACGACAGCTAAGGCTAGGAATATCTATCTTTTATCCCGAATTATCTGACTCTAATCTTGTAGAGATGTCTGAAGACAACGAACATCTGCAATTGCTGAAAAGTCTGGGTATTCGTTCTCTGATGCTGATTCCAGTTCGTTCTCGCGGGCAATTATTTGGAGCCATCTCTTTTTTTACCGCCGAATCTGGTCGGTACTATCAACAAACAGACTTGGCTTTAGCAGAAGATATTGCTCGACGGGCGGCGACAGCCATTGACAACGCCAGACTTTACCAGGAAACTCAACGGTCTGTCAATCGCACGGTACTTTTACAAAAAATAACTGCTGCCTTCTCGGAAGCCTTAACTCCCCAACAGGTGGCTGATGTAGTGGTGAACCAAGGCATTGCCGCCTTGGAAGCTACTGGTGGTTCCGTTGTCTTACTTACTGAAGGAAATACTACCTTAAAAGTTGTGCAAGCAATTGGCTATCCGCAAACGCTCATAAATACTTGGACAAGTTTTCCGCTCGCAGCACCTAACCAAATAGCAGAAACAGTCAGAACTGGGCAGCCGATTTTTTTAGAAAATTTAGCAGCCATGATTGCTAGATATCCCAACTTAGCCGATGTTGTGACTGTGATGGCAAATAATGCCTGGGCTTCCATTCCCTTGATAGTAGAAGGTAAAGTAATTGGGGCTTTGGGATTAAGCTTTACCACTGCACAAATATTTAACGAAGAAGACCGGGGATTTATGTTGACACTGGGACAGCAGTGTGCGCAAGCCATTGCCCGCGCTCAACTTTACGAAGCCGAAAAGACTGCCAGGGCCCAAGCCGAGACAGCCAACCGGATTAAAGATGAATTTCTCGCTGTCCTTTCCCACGAACTCCGAACTCCCTTGAATCCGATTTTAGGGTGGGCAAAGTTACTCAGAACCCGCAAGTTCGACGAAGCTACTAAAATCCGGGCATTGGAAACCATCGAGCGGAATGCCAAATTACAAACCCAATTGATTGGAGATTTACTTGATGTTTCGCGGATTTTGCAAGGTAAGGTTAGATTAAATCTCCATGCAGTGGATTTGAAAATAGCGATCGCATCTGCATTAGAAACGGTGCGTTTAGCAGCAGAAGCCAAATCGATTCAAATTCAAATCATCTTAAGTAATGATATCGGCAAAGTTCTTGGCGATGGCGATCGCTTGCAACAAGTGATGTGGAATCTCCTCTCCAATGCCGTTAAATTCACACCTACAGAGGGACAAGTAGAAGTGCGTCTACAGCAAGTTGGTTTAGATGCTCAAATCCAGGTAATTGATACAGGTAAAGGAATTAACCCAGAATTTTTGCCCTACGTCTTTGATTACTTCCGGCAAGCAGATGCTAAGACAACCAGAGTTTTTGGTGGATTGGGATTGGGACTGGCAATTGTACGTCATCTAGTAGAACTTCATGGTGGCACAGTTCAGGCAGAGAGTCTGGGAGAAGGACAAGGAGCTACTTTCACAGTCAAACTACCTTTGCTCAAAAATTCTGAGTTGCGAGTTAGCAGTAGTGAGGCTTCTCAAGCAGAACTCAGTACTGAGGAGACATTACTGGCGGGAGTACAAATACTACTTGTAGACGATCAAGCCGATGTGCGAGAGTTTTTTAGCTTTGCGCTGGAACAATATGGTGCGACGGTAACGGCAGTTGAATCAGCAGATGAAGCGCTGCAAACATTAGTGCAATCCCAGCCAGATATTCTCTTAAGTGATATTGGAATGCCTTTCATGGATGGCTATATGTTGCTACGCGAAGTGAGAAAATTACCGCCAGAGCAAGGCGGACAAATACCTGCGATCGCTTTAACTGCTTATGCAGGAGAAATTAATTACAACCAAGCAATGGCAGCAGGATTTCAAAAACACCTACCTAAACCAGTCGATCCTGTGGATTTAGCCGCAGCGATCGTTAGTCTCATTGGCAACACTTCATCTTGAGAGTAAATAAACTCTTCAATAGACCTCTTGCACAAATACAAAATTCGCCCTCATCCCCAACCCCTTCTCCCAAATTGGGAGAAGGGGAGCCAATTTCAAAGTCCCTCTCCCAAGCTTGGCTACGGTGTACACACAAGTCCTAAAAACCTAGCTTGATAAGACTTTCCTCGTTCCCAGTCTCCGGCTGGGAATGCATTCATTGAGTCTCTGACTCAATGCCAGATTGGAGGCTTTGCCTCCACGAGGAGCATTCCCATGTAGAGCTTGTGTTCGAGATAAACGAGAGAACAATGGAAAATCAAGCTTTTTTCTAC
>NZ_CAWUDN010000160.1:0-13031 GCF_963920915.1 Nostoc sp. PCC 9305 | reverse complement strand
GGGTTGGTTTACTCACTGCTGCTACTGTACTTCAGAAGACTGATAATCGCTATATTAATGACATGCTATTTTTTAACTAATTGGTTAATATTTTCCCTACGTCAGACTGCTTCCAATCCAGAAGATAAATTTTTATCGTTTGTGATGTGTGTGGTGACAACTATCTTCTGGCCTCTGATGATTCCGATGTCTTGTTTAGAAATGGTTCAACAAAAGCGAATAGACTTTAGTAAAATGATTCCTGTTCTCTTAGCAATATTTGTATTTAGTATTTCATATTATTTAACCGAATAATTAATAATTCCTCCTCGCAAATTGCATAGATATTAAAGAGAAGCCAGAGGTTTGACTTGTTACCCTCCGGCTTCTTTATGCACAACTACCTTTACTTGTTAGGCAGTCTATTTATTCAACTTGGAATTGATTAACGGCGTCTGCTGCCAAAACCACTTGAGCGGCGGGGTGCTGTACTACGCCCACTACCAAAACCACTACCAGAATTGCGTCTAGGTGAAGTGGCTCTACCAGAGGGTTGCAATGTGCTACCACCAAAACCAGAACCAGAAGGACGGTTATTACCTGTAGTGCTACGCGGGGTATTGCGTATATTTGTATTTCCAGGATATGACCTTCTAATTGTCCCTGTATTGCGGAAGGCAGTGCGGTTTCTCACGGCTGCGGGTTGCGTATTGTAGCGGCTTTGGTAACTTTGAACTGCTTGGCCATAGCTTCCGCCATATCCACCAAAGCCACTTAATCCTTGTCCTGATTGATAGACAGGGGGTACATAATATTGGGGTCTAAACAACATACTACCAATTGCCTGTCCCGCCAAGCTACCAGCTACAGACCCAGCAAATGGTGCCCAGAAGCTATTTTCTCGACGGACTACAACCGTCTCTTGTTGTCCTGTTTGGGGATTGGTTTTATTCTCAGTAACGTTGTGGACATACTCAAGTTTAAAGTCTTCTGTCAGATATAAAATCGGTTGTCCTTTTTCTACCTTCAGATAGGTTTTTTTACCCTCCTTAATTTGATCGTCAGTTAACCGCGCCATTTGCAAATTTTCGGTTGAAAAGGTTGGGGGCTTATTGTTTAGTAAAAACAGGTTGTACTCACCAGTTGCATCGTCATAAGTCGCTTGTTGTATTTGATACTCGCCATCACTCAACTTTGTATTAGTAGAAGTTTGGCTAACGTTCTTAGCTGGAGGAGTACTTTGGTTCTCGCCACCACAAGCAACAGTTGTGATACACAAACTCAGAGCTAAAAAAACGGCTGTAAATTTACGTACTATGGTCATGATCATTGGATTATTGTCCTATCTCTGAGCTTAACAATTTATCATCTGAGTAGTAAGTACGGACTACCCAACAGATTATAAAGGAATTAATTCTGGGTAATACTGCAACAGTTGATCGCTAGTAAGTTCATCGCCTAACTGTGCTGGTGAGAAATGTACTTGGATTGCCTTTAATCTATGTTTATAATGCAAATTGATCAATGCTTTCAATCCTTCTTTGAGCGCCTGAACGTTAGAAAGATCGGTTTCCAAATCTGGTACTTCTCCTTCATAAGCGACTGTAATCATCACAATGACGTTGCGGGTTACAGGTATAGATAAAGGTTCATTCAATCCAGAGTCAGAATTGTAATTTGGTTCGCTGAGATATCTTTCGGCAGAGTCAGTAAATAATTCATTCACGTAATCCCCCGCTTCGCCCTCATTAAAAAATACGTCACCTTCGTTGGCAGCAGAAAGCCAATATTCATCGTATTGCAGTAGGGTTTGGCTGATTTCTACCAATCCTTCTCCCAAAACTTCTAAATCGCCATCGGCATCGATCGCATCTCGTCCAGCACTATTCAATACTCCCAAAATTGGCGCTACTTCACCTCCCCCTAAGTGCAGAAATAGGCGAAACACTACATAGCGAGTTCGACCAATCATTTTATTAAACGTATCGCGCATTTTTTCCTCCAAAATTTTTGTTTCTTGTCGTTTGTCATTGGTCATTTATCATTAGTTTAATGCTCCATAACTAATGACTAATATAATGAAATCCTTTGATAAAATCTATAATTATATCTAATGAAGGTAATATATTTTTTGTTGAATCACTGGATATATCATAAGCTGAAGCGTTGAGAGCAGAACGATTAATAAATCTTTTCCCAAAGTTGGGATGGTCATAAACAATCAAAGTGTGGGCGCTGGAATTCGTTAAAACTATTTGAGTTGGGGCTTTACAAAAATTTAACTTTGCGGCTACTTCGATATTTTTTTTCGTCTGTTTAATTATTGTAGCCTGATTTATAGCTTGTTCTAAAAGAGTATTTAATTGTTTCACTATATGAGGTGATTTTAGCAATTTTAAGTTTTGATTTGCAACAACTTCACTGTTAATCATTTCCATAATACTAGAAATATTCTTTTGGATAGATGCTGCATCT
Source organism: Nostoc sp. PCC 9305 (assembly GCF_963920915.1). Lineage (NCBI taxonomy): Bacteria > Bacillati > Cyanobacteriota > Cyanophyceae > Nostocales > Nostocaceae > Nostoc > Nostoc sp. PCC 9305. Next base: position 10,577 of record NZ_CAWUDN010000160.1, on the reverse strand, counting down.
AGAAAGGGAAGAATGACAATGTAAGCAGTGATAAATAATGCTTCGTCGCTCTCTACATGAAATGTGAAAATAGTCCGGCGACGACCACTTTCGATGCTTGGAGGTTGTTTCAACCCCCGATATTCTTGAGCAATTTGATAGTAAGCGCCAGCGATCGCAAAATTGGCTTCGTGTTCTAGAGCTGCATCAACAATAATCCGAATTGTTGGCGGTGTTTCGTTAAAAAAATCTCGTGACTCTTCAGAATGAAAATTTTGGACAATGGAGCGATCGCCATTTGGGCTAAGATCGACCCATTCACAAACCATGCCTTCGGTTTTTAAACCAAATCTGGAAGTGGCATAAAGCTTGGCTCCCGTTAAAGTTGCTCCTGTTAAGTCAGCACCGATCCATTCTGCCCTAATTAATTTTGCCTGAGTTAAATTGGCGTGGACTAAACTTGTATTTGTTAAATTGGCATTGCTTAAATCTGCGCCAATTAAATCAGCCCCGCTCAATTTTGCGCCGCTTAAATCTGCCCACCGGAGATTTGCGCCGCTCAAATCTGCCCACCGGAGATTTGCACCACTCAAATCTGCTCCGCTCAAATTAGTATGGCTGAGATTGGCTTGTCTGAGTTCGGCATCTCGCAAATTTGCACCACTCAAGTCAGAACGACTGAGATCGCTGGCGTTTAAGTTAGCCATCTCCAAGCTGGCTCCATTTAAAGAAGCACCTCTCAAGATAGCCTCACTTAAGTTAGCGTGACGGAGATTCGCTTGGCGGAGTGTCGCCTCTCGCAAATCAGCACTGGTGAGATCGGCCTCCGACAAATCAGCGCGACTGAGATCAGCGCGAACTAACTCGGTGCGGATTAATGAGGCTCCTCTGAGTTGAGCGCGACTTAAATCCGCTCGAATCAAATTAGCAACGTTGAGACTGGCGTTATTGAGGATGGCGCTGCATAGATTTGCACCACTCAGTCTAGCTACATTCAGCTTGGCATTGCTCAAGTTAGCTTCACTCAGATTTGCGCCACTCAGGTTGACTATACTCAAATTAGCATCGCTCAGATTTACACCACTGAGTTTTACCCCACTCAGATTAGCTTCTGGGAGGTCAACACCACTAAAGTTTAAGACTCCTGCTGCATATTGTTCTAGTAATTCCTCTACAGTCATCGATGCTACCCCTTGGATGCCAACTTTAATAGTTGGTAAAGTCATAAAAAACGGAATGTCAAAATTAAAAATGAATATTGGAATTTTAGGATTGGGACTGATTGGCGGATCTTTGGGTTTTGATTTGCGATCGCAAGGACATCATATCTTAGGAGTCAGTCGCCGTGAAGCAACCTGTCAAAAGGCAGTTACCTTGGGCAGTGTTGATGAAGCATCAGTCGATCTGAGCCTATTAGCAGCCGCAGAAGTTGTATTTATTTGTACACCTCTAGCCCTTATTGTGCCCCAATTTGAACAGTTAGTTGCTCATTTGCCTGTTACTACAGTCGTCACTGATGTAGGTTCGGCGAAAGCACAGATAGTCAAGGATATTACTCCCCTTTGGAAAAATTTTGTCGGCGGTCATCCAATGGCGGGCAGAACAGACAGTGGGATAGAAGCTGCACAGCGAGATTTATTTGTTGATAAACCTTATGTATTAACACCGATAACGACAACCCCAACTAATGCAATTACAGTTGTGGAAGAAATTGTGCGATCGCTCGGAGCTAATATCTATTATTGTCAACCAGAACAACACGATCGCGCTGTGAGTTGGATTTCCCACTTACCGGTGATGGTCAGTTCCTCGTTGATTGCTGCTTGTTTGAGCGAAACTGACCCCGATGTTTTGCAATTAGCCCAAAAGTTAGCTAGTTCGGGCTTCCGGGATACTAGTCGTGTGGGTGGCGGGAATCCAGAGTTGGGCGTGATGATGGCACGGTATAATCGTCAAGCATTGCTGCGATCGCTGCAACAATATCGTCAAAACCTGGATGAGTTGACTAACTTAATTGAGCAAGAAAATTGGGTAGTTTTAGAGGAAAAGTTCAAATCAAGGCAACAGGCACGACCTGATTTTGTTTAATAGTTGTTGGGTGCGTTTATCCATAGCTAAACGCACCCATTTTTTAATTTAGTGAGTTAATTGATAAACAGAATTCAGAATTCATAATTCAGGAGTCAGAATCAATCATTCGGGGATTTGACCCGCGACTGATTCAAGACCACGAAATCTATGATTTGATGGGGTCTTAAACCCGGTTATTCATCCACCAGTCGTACAAAATTCATTCTGAATTCTGGCTCCTGACTCCTGAATTCTGTTCGATAAAATCTTTAAAAATGCTACTCAACAGTCTGATAGTCACCAAACCGATGTACCATACAGATAAATTTACAAAAATCAACAATGGTAGAACGTCCAATTAAGAAATCGGAACGTCAGTCCCAAGCAAACACTGAAAGCAATTCCGAAAATTCGGATTCTGTAACCCCTATTGAATCCAACCCCAAAAGCTCAAAACCGAGCCGCGACCGCTCGTCTGACAAAGGGAAAAAAGGATCGTCATATAGGGATGAAGGCAGACAATCGGTGAATCCTGCACTAGCGCGCGGCCCAAAACCGGTTAAACCTCCAGCCCCCAAAGTTCAAACAGAAGAACTTGAAACCGAATCAGAATCTATCTCTGAGGAGTCTCAAGACTAACATTACAAGTGTTGTTGTGTGTGATGTGGGAGGCTATAAGCATATCAAGACTGAGATTTCTGGCTCCGAAGGCAGCGATCGCGCCCCCCATCACCATGAGATTATTTTTAGCGATCGCATCTCTCACAGAGTTTCTGTATGTCAAATGCGCGAATGGGTAGGTGTACAAATTCCACAGCCCTAAAAAAGTGCTTCTATCTCAATACCAGCAAGCATTTCACCCTACTCATCACCCAATTATCATCCGCGCAATCTCTGAAATCCTTACAAAAACTAGGATGTCAGCCTTTAACTTTTCCCGGCACTCTTCCCAAAGGAATTCTCTAATGCTATGATTGCTCCAGAATCGCGCAACCGTACCTTGAAAACTAAATACAGCTTGGCTTTCACGCTCCCGCTATTGCAATTCATCAAAATCCCTATTAGGGATTGAAATTTGCGATTTGAGCATGACTAGCGGCTAAATCCACAATTGCAATTCATCAAAATCCCTATTAGGGATTGAAATACCAAAATAGAACCGTTGTAACCGCTAGGGGTTGATTGCAATTCATCAAAATCCCTATTAGGGATTGAAATATGAATATTAAGAAATATGCTTTGTCTGGCGTTGCATTGCAATTCATCAAAATCCCTATTAGGGATTGAAATCAATAAGGATTAGGCAAAGAAGCAGGGCATCCACCAGATTGCAATTCATCAAAATCCCTATTAGGGATTGAAATCTTGACGATAGCCCAAACACTGGTTCTGTTGTAGAATTGCAATTCATCAAAATCCCTATTAGGGATTGAAACCTCTAAGCCCTTCATCAACTTGGATATCATCTTCTGCATTGCAATTCATCAAAATCCCTATTAGGGATTGAAACAGACTTCCCTCAAAGCCAAAACATTTACTTGCAATTGCAATTCATCAAAATCCCTATTAGGGATTGAAACTGGTGTAAATAAACCCATCATTTGATATTTCCCAATATTGCAATTCATCAAAATCCCTATTAGGGATTGAAACGCATCAATCATGGTATTCCACAGGAATATAAAAACATATTGCAATTCATCAAAATCCCTATTAGGGATTGAAACAAGCCACTTTGCAAAATCAGCAAAAGCCTCTTCAGATTGCAATTCATCTTTAATACCAATTTTTTATGAAGCTGCATAGAATTCGATCCCCCCTAGCCCCCCTTTATAAGGGGGGAACCGGAAAAACATCTATCAAAGTCCCCCTTTTTAAGGGGGATTTAGGGGGATCAAGATATGTGCAACTTCACATTAAATTGGTATAACCTAACCCATATTTGGTGTTTATTGTCAATATATAAAACCTAAAATATATATTGCTAAAATCAATTTGCTTAATTTACAACATCTCAGTACAGTAAACTTAAAAGCAGTTTGAAGGTCATAAAAATGACGACTCAAAAAAGGATTGCTGTAGTCACAGGAAGTAACCGAGGGCTAGGATATGCAATTTCTCGTCAATTATCCCAAATTGGCAACCGCATAATTCTGACGAGTCGTAATGAAACAGATGGTCTTGCTGCCAAGCAGCAGTTATCTAGTGAAGGGCTTGATGTTGACTATCACAAGCTGGATGTAACTAATGATGGAAGCGTGCAGCAGTTTACCGACTGGTTGCGTGAAACTTACGGTAAAGTAGATATTCTGGTCAATAATGCAGGTGTAAATCCCACAACCAAGCCTGAAGAGTCCAGCTTACTGACTGTCCAACTGGAAACGATGCGATCTACCTTTGAAACTAATGTTTTAGCGCTACTCAGAATTTCGCAAGCATTAATTCCGTTAATGAAGGTGCAAAACTACGGTCGCATTGTCAATATCTCAACGGAAATGGCGTCTCTAGCGTCAGTTTCAAGTGACTACTACCCTTTAGCGCCTTCCTACCGACTCTCAAAAGTAGGAGTAAATGGACTAACAGCGATTCTAGGGAAAGAACTTCAAGGTACTAATATTCTGGTAAATGCCTATTCTCCAGGTTGGATGAAGACCGATATGGGAGGAGATGATGCTCCGTTCACGGCAGAAGAAGGAGCGCAAACAGCTGTTTATTTGGCAACACTTCCCGATGGAGGAGCGCAAGGACTATTTTTTGCAGAGATGCGAAAGTTTGGTGGCCCGATTCAATTACAGTGGTAGGTTAATATGGGAAATTCCGCAGTTTTACCGCCTATTTACGTAGATACAACCATTGAATTAGCACCAGCTAAAGTTGTTACCTCATTTCCCATCAATACTTTTTTAGAAAATCTAGCGATACCTGCGGCGGGCTACCCCTACGCACCAGATGGCACAATATTTGTAACTAATCACGAAGTTGGCGAGATTGTTCGCATTAGTCCAGATGGCAATCAGCAGATTCATGCCACTGTTGAAGGTAAAGTGAGTGGTCTTGCTTTCACTGCCAACGGGGGTTTAGTGGCAACAGGCTGGAATGCTGATTCTATACCAGTGATTTCTTTAGTTGCCAATGATGGGAAAGTAGAAACCTTGCTGAAACTGCCAGATGCAATATTTCTCAATGGCATCACTCCCCTTTCTGACACTCAGTATTTAACAGCAGATTCTTATCGGGGTGCAATTTGGCTGATTGATATCGCTCAACCTCGTGCCTCAATTTGGCTAGAACATCCAATGCTTGCTCGTAGCAATTCGGAAAATATCACTCCGGCTGCAAATGGTTTGAAGCGTTTTGGTGATTTCCTCTACGTTTCAAATACGGAAAAAATGTTGCTGTTGCGGATTCCCATTGATACCGCAAATCGACCAGGTGAGCCGGAAATTTTTGTAGAGCAAACTAATATTGATGACTTCGCCTTTGACGTGGAAGGCAATCTTTATGGAGCAACGCACATTTACAACAGTGTGGTGCGAATTGCAAGCGATCGCAGTACTACTCTTATTGCTCAAGCCGAGCAAGGTGTAATTGGTAGCACAGCCGTGGCTTTTGGTCAAACACAGAGCGATCGTACCGCAATTTATGTTGTGACTAATGGTGGAATGTTTTTACCTCCACCCACTGGTGTCGTTCCTGCTAATGTTGTTCGGCTTGAAGTTGGAAAACCTGGATACCCCTTGGCTTGAGCATGACTGAATTTTAGATTTTAAATTTGGGATTTTTAATTGAAAATCCCAAATTTATAAATGTTTCACAACAAGTAAATCGATACTTGCCCTCCGAAAATCAAGCTACGTGAAAAAATCTAAAATCCAAAATTGATTAGCATAAATAATGGAGATAGAACAGAACGATCGATTTGTAACCGTGGTCATTACACAACTTGTCAAACCAGGATGCGAAACAGCTTACGAAGCTTGGTTGAAAGAGATTACCAGGGTTTCCAGAACTTATGTGGGTCACATGGGAACAAATGTGATTTGTCCCCAACTTGGGGTGCGAAATGAATATGTGATTATCTTCCGATTTGACAATTATGAAAATTTAGAAGTGTGGATGACATCACGCGATCGCGAACATTTGCTCAATCAAGGAAAGCATTTAGTTGAATCCGATCCTTATGTTCAAAAAATTAGTGGATTAGAAGCTTGGTTTTCTCTTCCCGGTCAACCATTAAAAACTCCACCGCGCTATAAAACAGCTTTACTAACTTGGGGAGCTGTATATGTGTTGATTAATTTATTGAATGCGTTTTTAGTACCCCTAATTCGTGTTTTACCACCCTTGATTATTTCGTTGATTATAACGATTACTATGGTTTTGCTCTTAACCTATGTTGTCATGCCGAGAGTTAGCCGCTTGTTTAGCTTTTGGCTATATCCTAAATCACGAAAAATTTAGGAATAAGGGACTTCCAAGAAATAAATGATCCATTTTGTGGGGTGGGCATCTTGCCATTAGTGTCAACTTAACGTTAAAACCCATTTGTCAACGATAGGTTTTGTGAGGAACGAAGTATAAAGGTGAACTTTTTTCTGACTTTTATACGCAAGCTGGGAGTGATGCTAATAAACAAAGCATTAATAGTCCATGAAAAAGTTCGTTTTTTGTCCCTTGAAAACCGAATTTTTAAGCCTAAATGCTTATTGACATAGGAAGTTTGAGCTTAACTTGACACCAATGGCATCTTGCCCGCCCTAAATCTGGGACGGGTGGGGACACCCATCCCACAAGAAAATTTGGGATGTTTTTTTATTTGGAAATCCCTAAAGTCGAACTAACCCTATTTCAGATCCGAAGACAACCATCACAGCGATCGCACCACCCCTTGGATTTCTCACAAGTGAGAAATCCAAGGGGTGGGGAGGTGTGGGAGGTGTGGGAGGATGGGGAAGAAGTCTTACCCCCCACACTCCCCACACTCCCCATACTCCTCTTCCCCCCTCCGCCTACACTATGCGTGAGAAATCCGGGACAATATATTACTGTTCTTCACCTTTTTGCTGAAGGAGCGATCGCCAATCTTCAATCGCCTTCTCCGTCCACAGCCAATTTTTAGTTAATTTATCTACCTGGAAATTTTCTCGGTCGGACTTGAGAACCGTTTGCCGCAACTTGATCGCTTCATTCAAATATTGCGTCTGCTTACCATTAGATTGACTAAGTGCAGATTTATACAATCCAAGAGCTAAACCAGCATAAGAAGTTAAAGCATCTTGAGGAACTGCTGTATTTCTGGATGTTGAGTTTGTGTTCTGTTCTTTGAGAGCTAAATTCAAAGCCTTGAACCAAGAATCATTGGCTCGATTCAGATTGCCTTCTGTGTAGTAGGCAAATCCCAAAGCGTTATTATACAAAAGCGATTCGGGTTTAGCTTTGGCAGCAGTTTCCCAATAACGACGGGCATCATCGACACTATAGTTATTGTCTCCAGTTTGGATAGACTGCCACGCCAATCGTCCCTTGTAAAAATTCACAGATGGATCGTCAGCTTGTTTACTGGGAATTAGTTTTAAGGAAGTTTCAGCCGCAGCCAGTGCGCCGCGATTCAGTAGTTCTTCTACAGCTAATAACCCACCTTGCAAGTCACCCTGGCTCAATTTTTCCGTAGCAGTAGCGGTGACAATTCCAGTTGCTTCTATTCCTAAATCGATATTCGGCTGCTTTTGAATCGGTCGAGAATCAGGTAGAGACTGGGCGGGAATTTCTGGTATTTTAGGCAGTGCTTGGGGGCGATTTTGCCACCAATTTAAACCGATCGCTGCGGCGATCGCACCGATCCCCACAACACCCACAATCGGCCACAGTTTGCGGCGACGGGTACGATTTCTTGGCGGGGGTGGTTGCGATTGCGAAAAATTAGACTTTTGCCAATTTTCCTCAAGGTTCCCAGGAGTTGCAGGTGGCGGTGGTGGAACTTCTCCCCACAAATCTGCTGACTCTTCTGAGGAAGTCATTTCCTCTGAAATCTGGCTTTGGTGAAGACTATTTTCGTGAATTTGTCGATCCGGTTCAGTTGGAGGTTTTTGGTTATCTAGCTGACGAAACAAATCCGAAACTATCGCAGAATCTTCTTCATAGCTTGGGTCATCATACTCGATTTCATCAACCAGATCGCCCCAAGTATCTTCACCCAGCCAGTCCAACCCAGAAGAGTCCCGCGTTAAACCACTAGGAATCATATCTTCCATTCCTAAAGGCATATCGCTATCATCAGGTATACCAGGGTACATGGTGGAAGTTACCCCTAAAGGCGAACTATACTGATTCAGCGAATCTGTACTTGCAGATACTTCAGTTTCCTGACTTAAAAAACCGTCAAATTCTGGCTGGAGATATAAAATCGGTAATGCCCAGTACATCTGGTGAGAACCATAGGCAGAAATTAATCCTTGGCGCACCCGACTTACACACAAATCTACTGGATATCCCTGACTCAAGTTGCGGTAAAACAATTGTGTGAGCGTCAACGCCACTTCATCGGGAATCCGTTCTGACATTGCCAAAACGCTTCTAATTCCGCGCTTCACCAGACTTTCCGCTAAGTTTCGTTCGCCAGTATCTCCAGAGGGATTGGACGCTGCTGTGTATGCCCCCAAGCAGGAATTAAACACTGCCATTTGGATATTATTGTTGACGAGCAAACCTGCCAAATCGTCCCCAGTTAAGATTTCCGTTAAGCCAGTTCTGCGACTAACAAGATAAATTTCTCCGCCATTTACGCCTAAGTTACTATGACCAGAGTAGTGGAGAACGTGGTATCTGCCTTGTTCTAGGGCTTGCGTCAGTTCTTCCCGTCCTGGTTGGTCTAGTACAGTGAGTTCAATTTCGGGGAAACGATTGCGACCTTCGCCAGGTCGTGACGTTTGACGGTGAAGTTCCGCTTGCAGTTTAATTGCTTCTTGTTTCTGTAAGTCAAGACGAACTTGATCTGAGGGAGAAGCAATTACCATTAAGACTCTGACACCACCTTGTTCTGGCGGTGTGGGCATATTTTGCGATCGCAAAGGAGAAGCCCCCGAAATCCCACTTTGGAAGCGGGAAAAAGCCACATAAGGCCCAGTAGCCAGAGGGCGATCGCCTGCGTGCATCACTTCCCAAGGCAAACGAGCTAATCTAGTGTCTTTTAGCCCCAAGCGTAAGCGTAGTACTTGTTGATGGTTCTGGGCAATACCTTGGGCAGTAATCCAACTATCTCTGAGAGTGCCTTGAAATAGGGCGTTATAAAATTGTTGACCCAACGCCACCAAATTCACAGAGTTTCTGGCGATATCGCTTTCATGCCCGCCAGAGGTAAATGGATCTCCTTGCAACACCGAATTCAACGGGTCATTCATCAAATGCCCAGCAGCCATCAACCAATCAGCTATAGGCCAAGTCACCAATTCTTCTGCCAATGGTACCCCAGGCGCGACTTGTTCCGTCCGCACCAAGTAGTCATTTTGCCCTACTGGGGTTACGGAAATATGGAATTCCTGGGTCACAACTTCTCCTGTCCGCCTCCTAAATCTGGTTTGAAACGCGAAAGTTTCAAGTCGATTTTTCGCTCTCTCTGATAATTTAGATGCATCCTGCCCCTGAATGTTTCTGATTCGGTGTCGTTTTGGTTTTTCTGCCTTTACAACTTTATCCGGATCGGATTACTTGGGTCTAGAACACTTAATTGGTAGATGCACCTTGATCTTCAACTCCCCTAGTTGGCTAACACCCACTGGGGGTTTTTTTGTTTTTGGCAAACAACAGCAACTTCTGACGCAGATATTCTCTACCAGAAAATAGTGCTTAATCCTAGAATACTTGATTAATAGATGGATGTCCCTCGATCTTTAACTCCCCTAATTGAGTTAATATCCACTTTGGTTTTTTGACACACGATAACAATCAATTTTCTCATAAATTTATCCGGAGCATGGTGGTTAAACCTAGAACATTTAAGTGGTAGATGCACCCTGATAACTAGCTCCCCTCGTTGGCTAACGCCCACTGGGGGTTTTTTTATGAAAATTGAGTCCTATTGATTAACCCTGACACACCCATTTTGTAAAGCAGCGCACCGATCGTTTGATTGGTAGGTCTATCCTGATAACTAACCCCTCTGAGGTTTTTCTTTCATCGACAAACAGTAACAACTTCAACCTCTGCTAATTTATCCGGTAGCGACCCATTTATTTTAGAAAAGATTATTGGTAGATGCACCCTGATAACTCACTCCCCTGGTTGGTTAACACCCACTGGGGGTTTTTTCTAGTTGCGTCACTGATAACAAAGGCGAATGCGTCTAGTTAAGAAATGTTAGCGAGTCTTTTCCTCTCAGAGAGGCTATAGGTAGCTTGCTTCTGCATAAGTCTACGAACTTTACAGCCCCTCGTAGACATTGCCTCTCATTTAGTTCATTTTTTCCCGGAAGATGCTAGCTGCCCCTAGAAAAGATTATTGGTAGATGCACCCTGATAACTCACTCCCCTAGT
>NZ_CAWUDN010000159.1:0-13072 GCF_963920915.1 Nostoc sp. PCC 9305 | reverse complement strand
TCTAATTTTAAGTATTTTGTCTGTTTGTTAAGAAAGATGCGGGTAATGGATAGCCCTGTATGGGAGAGTTTTAGAACAGAAAGCCAATCACACTTTATTTTCCCAAATAAGCTTCTAGAACTTTGGGATTAGTTTGAATTTCTGCTGGTGTACCGTCAGCTAAATTCTGTCCTTCGGCAAGTACCCAAACACGATCGCACAAGGACATAACTACATCCATATTGTGTTCGATAATCAAAAAGGTCATGCCATCTTGGCGGTTCCAAGTGATAATGCGATCGCAAATATCATCAATCAATTTCGGATTCACCCCAGCAGCCGGTTCATCCAACAAAATTAACTTGGGGTTAGTCATCAGCGCCCGTCCCATTTCTAACAGCTTGCGTTGTCCACCAGACAAGCAACCAGCGTAATCGTGTGCTTTTTTTGCCAAGCCCACTGATTCTAATAAGTACATTGCTCGCTCTTGCAGTTGCTTTTCTTCCTTAGCAACAATGTGCGGTTGCAACTGCACCTGCCAAAAATTTTCACCCGTTTGTTTTTGCGCCGCCAACAGCATATTTTCTAACACCGATAACCGCGAGAGAGTTCGTGCAACCTGAAAAGTGCGGATTACTCCCTGCTGGGCGATTTGATATGGTTGTAAATTATGAATCGGCTCGCCGTCAAAAATTACTCGTCCTTTATCAGGGCGGATGAAGTTTGAGAGTAAGTTAAATAAAGTAGTTTTACCAGCACCATTGGGGCCAATCAAGCCCGTAATGCTGCCTTTAGCAACTTCGATTTTCGCTTCATTAACTGCTTTGACACCACCAAAGCTTTTAGAAAGTCCAGTGGCTGCCAAAAGGGGAAGTGGGGATGAATAGTTATTTACCAAGGGTGAGTTCCTCTTTTTTCCCTAAGATACCTTGAGGACGCCAAATCATCAGTACCATCAAAATTAATCCGATTACCATGATGCGAAATGCGCCCAAACGTGCTTCATCAAGGGAAACGATTCTGGGTAAGACTTCTCGCGTCAGCGCATCGTAAGCAAAGAAAATTACCGCACCTACGATTGTGCCAACATTATTCCCAGAACCGCCTAAAATCACCATAATCCAAGTGTCAAAGGTGATCTGCGGTTGAAAATTATCGGGGTAAATGGCGCTGAGTTGCCAAGCGAAGAAAGCACCAGCGATACCCGCGATCGCACCCCCTAACATGAGAGATTGTAATTTATACCAAAAGACATTTTTTCCCAGTGCCTTGGGAATTTCTTCATCTTCGCGGATAGCTTTGAGAATTCTACCCCAGGGCGATCGCACCAAAATTTCTAAGCGCCAGTATACAAATGCTAAAACCAGCAGCAACACCAGCATTAAACCCGCTTTTGGGTTGTAGTTATACAGTCCAATAACCCCAGAAATATAAATCGCTGCTGCCAAAAGTGCTAACACAATTCCCACACCCAAGCGCGATGCAAATTCTTGCTTGCTAGTCGTCCTTTTGCCTAAATCAGTAGTCCGAGATATTTGAGTGGTGCGAATCCATTGCCACAACGTAAAGAAAGTTACAGCAGCCAGCAGCGTTAAAAGGCCAATCATTATTAATCTGACAAACAAACTTGGTTCTGTGGATAGGGGTATGGGATAACTTTGTACGCCAAACGCCCCAGAAATCCAAGTGTCACCCACAGGTAATTCCTGATTATTCACCACCAAACGAATTAATTCGCCCGTACCAATGGTGACAATTCCTAGATAATCTTCCCGTAAGCGGAGAGTTACAAAACCAATTATCAAACCCAATAAGGCTGCGACAATTGCCCCAGCCAGTGCCGATACAAGTAGGGGTACACCCTTTAAGCTTAACAATACCGTTGTATATGCTCCCAGGGTCATGAAAGCAATATGACCAAAGTTAATTAAGCCCGTAAAGCCCCACTGTAAATTCAGTCCTAGTGCGAATAGAGCAAAAAGCGCCGTAGAAATTGCTAAGAAAATGAGATAGTCAACCATATTAAATTATTTGGGAATTGGGCAAAACAGTTCCGAGTGCTGAGTGAGGAGTGCTGAGTGCTTAGTGAGGAGTGCTGAGTGAAGAGTTAGGAGTTACGAATTCTCCCCCTGCTCCCCTGCTCCCCTGCCCCCCTGCCCCTCTGCCCTCTTCCCTGGGCGAATAAATTTTAGCGTAGCTTGAGCGTAGCTAATTTTATGGGAATACTATTTATTGTTGGTGTTTGGTGGTAGGGAATAATTGACGTATGAATTTGCTGCGACTTAGAATGCATCACTTAATCGAGCAGTTAGGCGATGACGATTTGCAAGACATTTGGAATGTTCTTGAAGCTTTACATTATGACTTTTATATGCTCAAAGCGATACAAAAAGTCAAGCGATCGCAGCAACCGTGGGATATCTTAACCCATGAAGAAGCGGTAAGACTGTTGATGTTTTTCTGATTCAGCAGCGCTTTTGAGCTAGTGCCAGTGGCCCCTCAAGTTTTGGTGAAGGTAACGCCCAGTGAGTCTGGAAATGCGCTATGCCAGGTCTTTTTTGCTAGACCTGAAGAATTTAGAACCTGCCGCCTACGAGCGGGTGCATGATTTTGTTTTTATTGAGTTAGCCCAAAAGTGGCAACTGACTGATTTAAAAGAACTGCGACAGCTTGATAGTGAAGGCATTTTTCACCGCTTCACCCTAGACAATTATCTGATTGGTATAGAAATTAGGGGTGAAATTGTGAAATTTCTGCGTGTCATCCCTATGCCAGATGTTTAAAGTCAAGAGTCAAGGGAACACTTAAAACTGTAAACTGTATAAGGCTAGGCAGGGATCGCTATAACCTTACATTAAACTGGTTTTGAAAAACACTTTATTTGAGATTTCCCTATGGATGCTAGGGCACTTTGGCAACGATACCAAAACTGGTTATATTTCCACGAGGGATTGGGACTGTACTTAGACATAAGTCGGATGCGGTTCGATGATGGCTTCGTGGATTCGTTGCGGCCGAAGTTTGACAAGGCGTTTGCGGATATGGCTCAACTAGAGAAGGGTGCGATCGCAAATCCCGACGAGAACCGCATGGTTGGACACTACTGGCTGCGAAATCCTGATTTAGCGCCAGCTCCAGAACTTACACAAGAAATAGTCCAAACCTTAGAACTAATCGAAGCCTTTGCGGAAAAAGTCCAAACAGGTGCTATTCATCCTCCCAGAGCAAGCCGCTTCACGGATATTATCTCCATTGGTATTGGTGGTTCCGCTCTCGGCCCCCAATTCGTCGCGGAAGCTCTCGCTCCTGATTTCCCGCCGCTGAAACTTCACTTTATCGATAACAACGATCCCGCAGGTATCGATCGCGTTATCAATCATCTCCGAAATAGCCTCGCCAGCACTTTGGTTTTGGTGATCTCCAAATCTGGGGGAACGCCGGAACCCCGCAACGGCATGATTGAAGTTAAAAAAGCATACGCCGGACACAATTTGGAATTTGCTCAATATGCGGTAGCAATTACCAGCGTTGATAGCAACCTCGATAAGCTGGCCAAAGATGAAGGCTGGCTGGCCAGATTTCCGATGTATGACTGGGTAGGAGGACGCACCTCAGAAATGTCTGCTGTGGGGCTAGTACCAGCGGCACTACAGGGCATTGATGTTCGCGCTATGTTAGATGGCGCAAAAGAGATGGACGACGCTACCCGCGTCCCAGATGTGAAAAATAACCCAGCAGCCTTGCTTGCTTTATCTTGGTACTTTGCAGGTAACGGAAAGGGCGAAAAAGATATGGTTGTTCTACCTTACAAGGACAGCTTATTTTTATTCAGTCGCTATTTGCAACAGCTGGTGATGGAATCCTTGGGTAAAGAAAAAGACTTAGAGGGCAACGTTGTCCATCAAGGCATCGCCGTTTATGGCAACAAAGGCTCAACAGATCAACACGCTTATGTCCAGCAGTTACGCGAGGGTGTAGCGAATTTCTTTGCTACCTTCATCGAAGTGTTGGAAGATCGTCAAGGCCCATCCACTGAAATAGATCCAGGAGTTACATCAGGCGATTATCTTTCCGGTTTTCTCCAAGGAACCCGACAAGCGCTTTATGAAAATCACCGCGATTCAATTACAGTCACGATTCCCCAAGTTAATCCCCGAACTGTAGGGGCATTAATTGCTTTGTACGAACGTGCTGTTGGTTTATATGCTAGTTTGGTCAACGTCAACGCCTACCATCAACCAGGAGTAGAAGCTGGCAAAAAAGCTGCTGCCTCCATTCTGGATTTGCAAACACGAGTGGTAGCAGTGCTACAAAAAGAAAAAACTCCCCTTTCTCTTGACGAACTCGCCGAGAAGGCAGGCGCATCAGACCAAGTTGAGGCAATTTACAAGATTTTGCGTCACATCCATGCCAATCAGCGGGGTGTAGTTTTACAAGGCGATCTTCAGAAACCCGGTAGTTTGACCGTTTCTGCTAGCTGATAGCTCTAATCTAAATCTCAGATTTTGTCCATAATTGTTGTCTCAACAACAACTTTTTATTGTGAAGCATCCTAAATAGAAGATATATCTTCTGTCTAGGATGCTTCACTGTATAATTCGTAATTCGTAATTCGTAATTCGTAATTCGTAATTAAGTTTTATTACTCAATACCGTTTCGTCTAAGTATTGCTTTCTTCTCTTTCTTTGCCTAATTACGAAGTATTTTAATTATGAATTGCCATCAGGCGTTGATTAAAGTAACTCTTGGGTAAAAAACAGCGATCGGGTAAAAAAGGATTGTTGAGATTTTGACATAAGAAAGTGCTGGGTTTATCCCGATGACAAAATGGTGGCACAATTCCCCAGTGTTCTGCTAGCCAAATCCAGTATCCTGTTTCAATTCTGCCGTAGCTTGATACCGTGAGAATCTCTCCAACGCTGTTGTTAATAGATACTAAATCTGACGATGATTTGATGTCAATTAATAGCCAAGCTAACTCATCTACAGAAAAGTAATAGCCATTTTCGGCGGCGATGTCGATGAACTGCTGTGGCTCTTTAGCTATTAGTAATTCTTCTTTGAGAGATGGCGTTTTTTGTGCAAAATCAAAAAGATCCCAAATCTGTCTTCTAGTAACTAGAAACCAGGCGAGTTCTTCTGCGGTCAAATTATAACCGTTTTCTCTTGCTAACTTGAGAAACGGCTCAAGGCTATCAGTTTCTGCTAGTTGACTTTTTAACTGGAAAGTTTGCTCTACTAATGACAAGAAATCAATAATCTTTTGCCATGTCACTTTGTCAAAGTTTTTGTTAACTTTTATTTTTTCTTTCCAATAAATGTATTTATCTTCTTTAAGAAAGAAATTCCAAATTTGATAATACATGGGTCATCTTGCCTAAGTTTTAAACTTGGTAGAGGTTTGTGATTAATGAACACCAGTGTAGTAAGTATAATGTGTTTCTTCGACAGTACTAAATTTTTGTATGATGTAAATCAAGTTACACAGTGGCTAAGTGTAAATTTTCTGTAAAGTTTATTACTATGAATAATATATACTGAGGAAAAGATGAAAGATTGAGATAGTTGCAGTGGTCTACGCTTACGCTCATTATTGATTCTCATAAAATAAAATTAAGTCAATAGATAGTATTAATTATTCATGAATAAATCAACTGCACAAAACCTGCAATTCAGTTATTTTTAAACGAACCGCCAAGATGCAGAGAACGCAGAGAAAAGAAAAGAGATATATTTTGCTACATTTAGCTAATAGGTAAATTGCGGAGAAAGTAAAAGCGATGCCTACGGCTGGCTACGCCTACGCTATTCAAATTATTTGATTTTAAATATTGTTACAATAAGGTTAAAACTGTCAATAAACAGGAATATAAATCATGAATATCCAAATTAAACCTGAACTTGAGCAAATCATCCAAGCACAAATTGCTACAGGTAGATATGCAAATCCCGAAGAAGTTATTAGTAAAGCATTGAAGTTGCTATTAGAGTGGGAAAAAGGTTATCAGCAGTGGGTTGAAGAAACACGCGAAAAAGTTGAGGTTGCTATCGATCAACTGGATAGAGGGGAAGGTATTGATGGAGTAATTGTAGTTGAACAATTGCGAGAAAAACTGCATAAAGCGAGAGAATTACAAGGATGAAGCAACATATTATCTCTCCAAAAGCCAGTCAAGATTTATCAGAAATTATTGATTATTTTGTCAGGATAAATATTGATGCTGGAGAGAATTTTATTAATAACTTTGACAAAAAGTGTAAATATTTAGCGAATTTTCCCAATATGGGACGTAGCTACGGAAATATTAAATCTGATTTGCGCGGCGTTCTTTTGGATAATTATATTATTCTTTATCGACTTATAAATAGTGGAATTGAAATTGTCCGTGTAGTTAGTGGTTATCAAAAGTTGGAATCTTGATTTGCAGAATCAGATGAGTAAGTTGATATTTGAGTTTCCAATCACTACCTTTAATTCTCCCTAAATAGCCTGTTAAGAGTGAGGAAAGTTCAATTTTAATCTAGTTTCACTAAATACCAATTATTGCTGCAACAATGCGCTTATCAAGTGGTTTAACTTTGGGAACTTTAAATACTTCGTTGAGCTTTTCTGTAGGAATCGGATTTTGGATTAAATCGTCGCGGATGTCTTGGAGGCGTAGAGGTTCAAAGCGTCTGTGTTCCTTCAAACGAGAAAACCACTGAGGACGAATAAGATCAATCCACCACTCAGCCAAAAGGCTTAAATCTATACGCTGTTGCTCTAATTCTACTTCCTCGTGTAAAGAAAGCATGAAATTACACAATCTATCTCGGGCATCGTCTTTTTCCTTGACAGCTTTATCCTTGTATTTTGTAAGTACCAATTTCATTTCATCAAGTGCTCGCTGCTTTTTTTTAGGAAGCAACATTTTTTCAGTCTTTATAAGTTTTTTTAGGAATTTTTCAAGGTATATAGTAGCTGTTTCTCGATTAGGGTATTCGCTAACAATAAAAAGATTTTTTCGGAGCTTTTTACTGATTTCCTCCAAATCAGTTATTGGCGGATCTAGCTCATCAAGATAAACCCAACGTGGTGCGCCCCATTCAGTTCCAGCAATAGCAAAGAAAGCCCAAGAAGGCTCCTCTGGGTGTGCATCAACAAAACTCAAACATGAATTTCCTCGTGCTTTACTGGTGCGATTTTGGTTGTATACTTCCCTTGAAACAAGCGATCGCTTGTTCTCTATTAGCGATCCCTCGCCCTCTACTAGCGATCGCACTGGGTCAAAAACATCCCCCAGTTCCCATGTTTTCTCTTCAAGCTTAACTAGATCGTCCTCCGATGTCACAACATCATCTGATGAGTCTGTATCTTTTTCTGGAGAGAAGTCTTCAGGCAATGGTAGGTTTGACCCGAACAAATCCGAAACCAAGTTATGACGAGCGAAAAACTTGCTCTCAGAAGATCGAAGGGCAAACTCATTGCTATCTTTGGGCCATAACGCCTCAATGGTAGAATGTGGGCTGTCCATGCGATCAATCCGACCTATCCTTTGCTCTGCTAAACGCATTACACTAGGCATGGTTAATTGAACAACTGCTGAAGCTTGTTGGAGGTTAACCCCTTCAGACATTGCATCTGAACACAGGGCAATTATGCCTGATTTCTCTGATCCAAGTTGAAACATCTGATTGATGTGTTCACGCTCTTTTTTATCGGCTCCAGTGGCGATAATTACCTCACCATGTTTATGTTGGTCAAGGTGACGCTTGATATCATGAAGACTAATTAGACGGCTGTCAAAGGCTATCACCAGTTTGTGTTTATCTAGTAATTCGATAAGTTGGCTAGTCTTTGTTTCCTGCCGTGAGTCAGAAATATCTTTGCACAAATTAGCAATATTTTCGTAAATAACGATTTCCTCATGACAAGCTTGTTCGTGTTTGCTTGAATCGCTTAACCAATCTGGTAGCTCGATTTGCAAGTTATTTTTTGGTGTTTTTCCAGCTACTTCCTGCAACTTTTTGATAGAGTTACCCGTTTTTTCTGCTTTGATCTTGCCTGAAAGCTGAAAGTATTCTTGAGCGCAATCAGTTCCATTGATGTGTTCAAGCAGTGCTGCTCGTGAAGAACGCAAACCAGCCATAACCTGATAAGCAGCTAGTACCTTGGCTCTCTTCAATTGCCACTCTATAAACTTTTCTTCAGTCGTGCCTTGGTTACGAAGGTATTCTGGCAGTTGGGGGATTTCCTTAAGATACATCAAACCTAGTAATGTTTGAGTTACCTCACGAATCTGTTGAGCTTTGGCGCGATCGCTGTCAGTTTCACCACAAATGTAACTTTTAGGTTGGTGTTTAGGGTAGCGACACTGTTTGCCAAATCGATCTTTATAGCATTCTGGTTCTTCATCGATCATGCGATTGAGTATTGTCTTGGTGCGTCTAACAGTAAATTGCTGAATCGCCCCTCTTAGTCTCTCCCGAACCTGTGGTGACATCCTTTCCTTTAACTTGCCACGGTTGTTCCATATAGGTTTAAGCTGTTCCAATAATTGATCGTCAAAATTGTCAGCCCCCAACAATTCGATGATTCCTAGCAAATCCTGTGAGCCTTTGTTGATAGGCGTAGCGGTAAACAGCAATACATAGTCGGCAATGTTGCGAAAGATTTTCTTGGTTCTATTAGATCCCCGATTTAGAAAGTTATGTGCTTCATCAACAGCTAACACTTGGGCACGATTGATAGCACGAATATCGATATCTTCGTTAGGAGTTGAATGACTCAGCATACCGTGAGAAACTGTTTTGACACTATGACCGCAATCAGTAAACTCCTTTTCCCAAGCATTTTTCACCCCAGGAGGACAAATCAACACTGGTATATCGTGACGCATTCGCCCAGTCTTCCAAATTTGGTTCATCAGACATTTAATTAGGTGAGAACCCATGTGAGTTTTACCCGAACCTGTTGCGTCAGCTATGAGTACGCTGCCAACATTCTCAATAACCCAGATTGCTTGAGCAATTCCCTTTTCCTGAGATGGCCAGAGTTGAAGTTCATCACCAAGATAGCTAGTAGTTTTATATTTTTTTGCCCACTCTCCTTCTAACAATTCTGCACAGGCTCTCGCTAGAGCTTCCTCCCAGTAAACTTGGCGAAGAAGCTGTTCTAGTAGCTGAATCAGTTCATCATTGTAGTCCTTTCCCAGTTCCCAAATTCTCTCTGCCAACAAGCAAGCTTCATCAAATCGTTCAGTTTCTTTTTGTTTTTTAAATCTTACATTACCTTCTATTTGATATGTCAGACCTGAACTACTAAAATTACTAGAACCAATAGTAATGGAATTGTCTCCTTTGTAAATCTTGGCGTGAATGGGCTTTTTGTTAGCAATCCTGGCATGAACTTTGCTATTTTTGAGTAACTCGATAGCAGCAATAACCTTCGCACACTTAAGAATCGATATACCCCGTTCTCGCCAGAATTGCACAATTTCCTCAGAGAACTTGTTGTTAGATGAGCTAAACTCTTGTTTTTCTGTAGGATAAGGTTCATTTCCCAATAAAATACGGATTATATTAAAAGCCTCTGAATTTCTCTGTAACCTCTGATAATTGTCTGAGAGAAAGTCGATAATTTTTTCTAGTGAAGCGTAGCCAGTAATAATTAGTGGATTTTTTGATTGATTTAAATCCTCCTCTATAACTACTTTTACCTTAGAATCTATTTTTCTCTTAGAGTCTGTGTAGTTATAGGGAAATCGCTCGTGAGGAGGCCAACTATCTGCGTGTTCGCTCATTTGTTTTACAGATTCTATATTTTAAGCATATAAAATATCAATAGTAGGTCATATGTAGTATCATTTACCAGCCAAAATTTTCTATTATAGCTCAATATTTATCCACACAGATTGAGGTAAAATCCAATTCTGCTGGTAGTTTTGCATTTTCAACTCGTAATTTAGCTTGGGAAAAGGTTACTGAGTTTGGGTTAAAGGTTTTTTATTTACCTAATACAAGCTGTCAAATACTAAAGAGTGCTTGTTCCCTAACTCACAATATATTTCCTTGGGATGAATACGATTTCTCTCAAAGGCGGGATGGAATACTTGAGAAAATCCACGAATATGAAAGAGAAACGCTGTAGCTGTGCAGTTGTAAATTGAGTGGTATATGTTTTTTCAATTCCCAGCGAAATAACAGGAATTCCAACTTTGTTTTTGCAACAGCAAGGCTTTTAGAAAATACAGGTGAGAACAAAATCCAATGAACACAATATATAAAGAACGTAAAATAGTTTCGCGTCTATTTGCAGTACTGCTTTCGGCATTGCTAATGGTTCCATTGCTGAGTAGCTGCGGAGGCGGTTCCCAAAGGGCTAATGTTCCACCACCAGTAGATGACACCATTGGTAGAACAGTGAGCGATCACACAAACCAAACCGAAGTGAAGAAAGGATTGGGTACAGGGCAAAAAGTGGCACTTTTGGCGGGAGCTGCGGCACTTTACTATATGTACAACCAACATAAAAATGCTCCCCAAGAAGGAGCGCAAGGTAAGTACTATCTATCCAAGAATGGGCGTGTATACTACCGTGATGCTGAAAATCGCGCTCACTGGGTAACACCACCAGCAGAAGGAATTAGAGTACCAGAATCTGAAGCACAAAAGTATCGGGAATTCCAAGGCTATAACCGCAGCGCCACAGGTCGCGATCTCACTGGTCTAACTTCATCCGCAGCTCCGGCACTTTAGATCAGCGAAGCGTGTGTAAATAAGAAAGCGGGTTTCCCGGAGGATAACGCCGATCGCGCACGTCGGAAACACGAACTTAAATCAGGAGACAGATTATGGTAGATGAATTTTTCCGAAAGGCGAAGGAGTTGCTTTTGGGATCGAACAAGGATCAAGCCGATCGAGATGATGAATTCCGCGATCGCAATGTACGTCCAGCCAGCGAAGATCCCTACGGCGATCCCGCAGACCCGGCATCTTACAGCAATGTTCGCCCAGCTAGTGAAGACCCCTACGGCGACCCGGCAGATATCTCGTCTTACGGCAATGTTCGCCCAGCTAGCGAAGACCCTTACGGCGACCCCGCAGACACAGGGGAGTTTGGTGACGTTCGCCCAGCCAGCGAAGATCCCTACGGCGACCCCGCAGATCAGGATTCCCGCCGTTAACGCCAAACCAATCTGGTGATATTGGTTTTCATAAGGTGATGAATTTTGGAATAACAAATAAAGCAGTGGGATTAGAACTTACTGCTTTTTCTTTTGACTAATATTTATACAAATTACGAACTTGTACTGAGCGTAGCCGAAGTATTACGAATTACGAATTATTTCTTGCGATCGCTCAATATTTTGACGCACAGATCGAGCCGAAGTATGCAAGCCCTCTCTTTCTTTATCAGTCAGCGTCAATTCCAAAATACTCTCAATTCCACCGCATCCCAACCGACAGGGAACACCAATTACAACATCATCTAAACCGTATTCACCTTGCAGATACGTCGCCACAGGCAACAACCGCGACTGATTTAATAAAATCGATTCTACCATCACACTAGTAGCCGATGCCGGAGCAAAAAAAGCACCACCCGTCTGCATCAATTCCACAATTTCTGCACCACCGTTACGAGTTCTTTCTACCAAACGTTCAATCGTGGCTGCATCCAGCAATTCAGTGATGGGAATGCCGTTAACGGTAGCATAACGAGACAAGGGAACCATTAAATCGCCGTGGCTACCCAAAACCATCGCTTTGACATCGGCGGGTAAAACGCCCAATTCTAGGGCAATGAAGGTTTCAAAACGGGCAGAATCTAACACACCAGCCATACCCATAATGCGATCGCGTGGTAAACCTGTTGCTTGCCAAGCTAAATAAGTCATCACATCTAACGGATTGGTGACAACAATAAAAATAGCATTGGGAGAATGAGCGATCGCATTTTTTGCCGCTTCCACCACAATTTTGGCATTGGTTTTCAGCAAATCATCCCGACTCATCCCTGGTTTGCGGGGAAGTCCGGCGGTAATCACCACAATTTGAGAACCAGATGTATCAGCATAATTATTTGTGCCGATAATCTGGCGATTATGTATTTCAATTCCCCTGGCTTCCATCAAATCCAGCGCCAAACCTTGAGGCATTCCCGCAATAATATCTAGTAAAACGACATCTGCCAGATTTTTCTCTGCAACGCGTTGAGCTAAAGTACTGCCAACCCTACCCGCACCCACGATGGTGACACGGGGTAAATTACAGACAATTGAGGAGTTAGGGGAAAAAGACATAATTATTAAAGTGCGATTTTTATCAATAAGAATTCAGGCGTTGCTGAATTAAAGTATGAATCTGGATGTAGAGACGTAGCACTGCTACGTCTCTACAAGGATTTTGGTATTACAGCGCTTCTGGCAGCTATGAGATACATCCTCAAAACTGAAAGGATAAGAAAGGGCAAGAAGAAAAACTGTACTGTATTGCATAATAGCTGTCAGTGCTTTAACCCAAGTTTTTCTAGTCCTCTTCTAGAGGACTTGCACCATTAGACAGGGAATTCTATTCCCTGGCGGTCTGTATTGCATAATAGCTGTCAGTGCTGTATGCAAAATCATTTTCATACATGGAATCAGCAACGCCAGAATCCAAGAGTCAGGATGACTTCTGACTCTTGGATTCTGACTTCTGAATTCTTTTTACTTATTTAAACTCTTCAAGTTGATCCACACGTAACCAAATATTAGGTGTTGGCACTTTCCCAAACTTAATCAGGGCGTAATCACCTTTGATATCGACAATTTCGCCCTTAGTTTCAAACAAATAAGGAGGAAAGCGAGTATCACTGGCTTTAGCCTCCAGACTGTTTTCTAGTTTCTCGCGCACAGCGCGAACCATATCTCCTTTTTTGACTGCCATGAGTTCCTCTCTCAAATTTGTAACGTCTTTCACCTGCATTTTAAAAGAGTTCCGAGTTAGAAGTGAAAACTCTTAATACTGTACAGAAGCGATTGGTCGCGTGTACAGAAGCGATTGGTCGCGTCTGTACTCCTAACTCCTAACTCCTAACTCCTAACTCCTAACTCCTAACTCCTAACTCCT